>NZ_JAGQEG010000009.1 GCF_018305005.1 Collimonas silvisoli | reverse complement strand
CATGACGCCTGTTTGGGCTGGACAAATTGTCCCAGGCTGCGATCGCGCTGGAACAATCCGGAACATCACTTAGGCGTTTTCGGCGGCACCAGGGGCTGATCGATCGTGGTTCCGGGTTCGTTCACATACAGTTGTTCTTCGACGATATCCAATTGCTGGCTGCCATCCAATGCGTGCCCGGTCCATCTCTCGGCCGGATTCACCGGCTGTGTTTTCTGCGGCGTTTTCTGCGGTAATTTCTTTTTATTATCGCGCTCAGTATCAGTCGAAACATGCTTGATTTTGCCCATCGCAGTCTCCTCTATCAATTGATCAATCTTCCTTGTTCTTTCAATATAGGACGTCCGCCGCCTGGCGCATAGCAAAGAATCCACCACGTTAACAAAAACGCCGGTCCAGATTCACATCTGGACCGGCGTTTTAATGATATTTAATTCAGTCTTGAGTCAGTCAGTCTTGGATCAGCGCTCGTAATAATCGCCCCGATACGGCTGCCGATAATATTCACGGCTTTCGACATAGACCGGGGCCGGCCGGTAATACACAGGCTGCGGCTGATAATACACCGGAGCCGGCCGATAATAGACCGGCGCAGGACGGTAATACACCGGGGCAGGTTGAGCATAATAACCTTGCCCGCGGTCGTAATAATCCTCTCCGCGATCATAGTAACCACGATCATCCTGGCGATAGCCGCCGGAAGTCGCGCCCACCGCCGCGCCAAGCACGCCGCCGACGATGGCGCCATTACGGCCGCCCACCGCACCGCCGATGACCGCGCCGGCCACCGCACCGATGGCCGTATTGGCGCCATCGTCGTAAGCCATGGCGGAGGTCGAAACCGCCGCAGTTGTACTGGCCAGCAGCGCAATGCATATCCATTTTTTGTACAGCATGATTGACTCCTTTAAGGGTCGTATAGTCACAGCCCGCCACAAACCGGAAAAAAATGCGGATCACGGCTGTTGAGTTGAACTATAGTCCAGCCCCCGGAAAAACCATGCAAGCGATACACACTTTTACACCTGCACAACATACTTACAAACTCAGTGCAGCTTGACCGAAGGCTTGGCGTGTTTCATCAAGCTGCTGGCGGCGGCTGTGACGCCGGTGCGCACCGGCCCCAGCAATGCGTTCAAATGCATCAGATGCAGACTGGTATACATCATGCGGGCAAAGAAGCCGTCGACAAACCAGCCGAGTTTTGTCAGCGATCCCATCAGAGTCCCGACCGACGTATTGCGGCCGAACGACACCAGCGAACCATGGTCGATATAGACATAGGGTCCGTCCGGCGCCGCTTGTCCTTTGCTGGCGCGAACGAAGGTTTCCAGCAGATAATCGGCCTGCTGATGCGCCGCCTGGGCCCGTGGCGGCACCATCTTGCCGTCGGTGCCAATGCAAGCCGCGCAATCGCCCAGTGCATAGATATTGTCGGTGGCGGCGACCTTCAGGAAACCGTCGACTTCCAGCTGAGCGGACTTCGTTACCGGCAATCCCAGAGTCTTGAGGAAATCGGGCGCCTTGATGCCGGCCGACCAGACGCACAGGTCGGACGCATAGTTGTTGCCGTTGGCGTCAGTCACGAAATTCTCTGCGATGCCGGCGACGCGGCAATCGGTGACCACCCGCACCTCACGCTCCTGCAGCAGTTTGACGGCGGCTTTCGAGACCCGCTCAGTCAGCGGCGCCAGCAACCGCGGCGCGCCTTCCAGAATAGTGATGCGGACATCGCGGTTCGGATTCAGATGCGGGAAATCATAATCGGTGTAGACACTGCTGGCGTCGCGTAACTCCGCCGCCAGCTCGACGCCGGTAGCGCCGCCGCCGACAATCACGATGTCGACCCCGGCGTCCGGATTCTTTTCCTTTTCCATATCTGCCAGCGCCAGCATTTTCAACAGGCGCAGCCGGAAATGTTCGGCATCCTCAGTGGTGTTCAGCGAAATCGTATTTTGCTCGGCGCCGCTGATGCCGAAGTAATTGGAGACGCTGCCGACTGCGATCACCAGCTTGCTGAACTTGATCTGACGCGGCGGGATCAACTCCGTCGCCGATTCATCAAGCACCGCGTCCACCGTGATGGTATTGCTGGCGCTGTCCAGCGCAGTCATGGCGCCGTAGACAAAGCGAAATTTATTGTCATGTGCCAACATCTGGTAAGACAAGCCTTCCTGATGAATATCGCGGGTACCCGCTGCGACTTCGTGCAAGGACGGCTTCCAGACGTGGTACAAAGCCCGGTCCACCAGCGTCACGTGACCGCTCCCTAACTTGCGACCGAGCTTGCAAGCCAGCTCAAGGCCGCCGGCGCCGCCGCCGACAATCACGATTTCATCTGACATCCATCATTCCTTCAATTTTTATTGATCGATCGGGCCCGGGAACGCAAGGGGTATCTCAGCTACAAAACCAGCGAACAACTCGGCAAGTCTACTTTTATAGTGCCGCACAGTGCAATAGTGACGTAGTTTCAGAGGTTTTTGATAGGGCGAGGGGAATTTGCGGTATTTAGAATAGCCCGGCAGAACAGCCCGGCATCGCGAGAAAAACAGCATAAGCACGATCTGTAGCGCCATTTTCATCATGCAAAATCACCAGCGCAAAGCCGCATTGCAAATACCGAAATGGCCGCTGGTTGGCAGCCTCAGTCTGCGCTATGATGAAAGCGGAGACCATTGCAAACACAATTTTCAGGAGGGTATATGTACCGGAAAATTCTCGTCGCCTACAATGGCACGCCCGAAAGCCGTTCTGCCTTATATTCCTGCATCCATCTGGCGCCCGGCCCCGAAGTCGAGGTCCATCTGCTGGGCGTCATCAATCTTGCCACCTATCTGATGGCAGGCGAATTCGTCGCCGAATCCGCCATCAGGGCTGAAAAAACCCTGCTGGAACAAGAACTGATCAAGGGCCACAAATTGCTCAGCGACGCCGGCATCAAGTCTATCGATCACTTTGAAAGCGGCGAACCTGTCAATGTGATCAGCGATCTGGTGAGCAAACTGGGGATAGACCTGGTGATCGTCGGCCATTCGCGCAAGAAACCGCTGGCAACCCGCTGGTGGCGTGGTTCAGTGGACACTCTGCTGGTCGAAAAAGTACCTTGCAGCGTACTGGTGGCGACCGATCCCTGCGTGCCGTAGCCTGCACCAGGCCGGTGCTTCCAGCCAGGCCGCCGACGATTTACTGTTTCTGCTCGGCGCCCGATTTTTGCTCAAACACCGGCAATTCGACCACCACCGCAGTGCCCTTGCCCGGCGCGGCAGAAAAGCGGACTTTCCCTCCCAGATAAGTGGCTCTTTCATGCAAGCCGCGCAAACCGTGGGTGGTGGTATTTTCAAAGCGCTGCTGCGACATGCCGATACCGTTGTCACGCACCGTCAACGCCAGCCGGTCTTCGTCGATATCGAGAATCACCTCAACCTGGGTGGCATGGGCGTGCTTCGACACATTGTTCAGAATTTCCTGCAACATGCGATATACGGCGATTTCGATTTTATGATCGACCGTGATGTCCTCATCCGGCAGACTGGACTTGCAGACGATCTCGGTGCGCTGGCCGAAATCTTCCAGCTGTTCCAGGATCGCCGCTTTCAATCCAAACAGATCGAGCATATTGGGCCGCAATTCGGTTTGAATCCGGCGCGTGGTCGCCACCAGTGAACTGAGCAGAGTTTGCATCTGCGCTTGGCGTTTCTGCCAGTGTTCATTGACCGGCAGGATTTTGTAGACGCCTTCCAGATGCATGCTCAGCGCAGTCAGGGACGCCCCCATATTGTCGTGCAGCTCGCGCGCAATCGCCCGCTTCTCTTCTTCCCGTATGGTTTCCATATGGTTGGCCAGTTCGCGTAACAAGGCGGTGCGTTGCACGATGGTGCGCTCCAGCTCCAGTTCGCGCTGTCTGAGCGAATCCTCGGCGCGCTTGCGCTCACTGATATCGGTGGCGATGCCGACCACTCCCATGACCTGGCCCTGCTGGTCGAACCATGGCGCCTTGGTGGTCTGGAAAGTCACCATATCGTCCAGCGACTGCACCGTCTGCTCCAGCGTTTCCGAGACCCGGCCGCTCATGATGCGGGCGTCGTCGCGGTCGATCCGCTCAGCATCTTCTTCGCGCTGGAACAATTCGCGGCTGCGGCGGTATTTGGCATCCTGCCAGTTCAGCCCGAGCCGGCGCAAATAAGCCGGATTGGCGAAAATCAGACGCCCCTGGCGATCTTTCACAAAGATCGGATCATTGGTGTTGTCGCTGACGGCAATCAATAATGCGGTGGCTTCCGCCAGCTCTGCGGCGCTTTGCAAGCGCGCTGCGTATTCGCGATCGACCTGGCCGGCGGCACGCCAGAAAATGAACAGCACCAGCACGCCGTCGATCAAGGTCAGCAAAGGTGGAACCGAGGTGCGGTCGTAAAGATTCTGACGCGCCCCCCAATCCGCCAGCCAATGCAGAGCGACCAGCAGGATCAGCATTTGCGGCAAGGACCGGCGCAACATCTGACCGCCCGGCGCATGCCGGGTAATGATAGCCATCAGGCGCTGATGCGGACGCGCCATCAGCAGTGTCATGCCAAACAGAAAAAAGGCGATTGCCGACGTCAAAGGAATACTGGTGGCGTAAACCATCTGGGTCATTGCCGCGACCTTGTACAGATAGCCCAGCAACGGAATCGCACTTAGAAAGATAAGGGAAATTGCCAGATATTCGGCCAAGTGGCTTTCTTGTTTACCGCGATGATCAAGCAGGAGCAGCGCCAGCCCGCAAAAAACAAAACCGATAGCGACCAGCGGATGCAAGCCGTTCGGATATGGCAAGCCCGGATGCGGCGCCAGCGCGGCAAGTACAACATCGAACCAGCCGGCGTTGCCAAACGCTTCATGCAAAAGCGCAGCGGCGGCAAGCAGCAACAGCAAAACAGCCAACGCCTGCGCGAGAAATCTAATGGCTTTTTGCGGCCCGAACGTCAGGCACTGCAGCAACAGACTGCAGGTCGCCAGCAAAAAACCGGCGGCCGTGTTGGCCCGCATGAGCGGCGGCTGCGAACTCGGAAACGGCAGGGCAATCTGGTAAGCATCGGCAATCAGCACCAGTGCCGAAATTGCCATCAGCAACAGGCTCACAGTTATCGCGGCGATGGTGGTGCGCGACACATAGGTTTGAGTGGCCGCCAGACTTTCCAGCGCACGTGCTTTCAGCGAATCCTGATAATGGGGATTGCCTAGCCCTGCCTGGTCGCTGTCCTTTGTCAAATCGCCTCCAGGGAAATCTTGTCGGCCAACACGCTAATCAAATCCATCTTTATCATTGCAAAAAGAAACCATTAAAATAAAAAACCCGCTCGATGGCGGCGGGTAGGTATTGCTGATATCAATGATTAGGCACCCCTGTTCCCAGAGCTGTGAGCAAGTCGCGCAGCTTGGTAAATTCCGAACTCTTGTCGAAGAAAAAACCTACGCCGTATTTCTCGCCGGCGCGTCGGAAAGCGCTGCTGACGTTATTGCTGAAAATGATTTTCAAGGAATTGAGCGGCTTGCGCGATTCTGCCAAAGTACGCAACAGACTCATGCCATTTCCCTGCTTGAGCTCGATATCCAGAATCAGCACATCAAAAGATTCGGTATCGATTTTTTTCAATGCGTCGTCTTCCTCTTCAGCGAATCCGGCAAATACGACGCCTGGAATTTCGCTCAAGGTATCAATCATCAAATCCCTTACAGCCACTGAGTCCTCCACCAGAAAAATCCGCAGCGGTGTGACGTTGGATTTGGCTATGTTGGAAGTCGTTGTATGGTCCATATTGGTTGACGCTCGCAACATCCCTCGCTTTGATTCATGCATTACGCCAGACTGGGCAATCACAGCCGGCAAATTTTGTACGCGATATGATCGCATCGTTTAATCGATCAAGTTATTCTTGATTGCGTAATAAATAATATCTGCATTGCTTGTCATGTTCATCTTTTGCAGCACGCGCGTACGATAGGTGCTGATAGTCTTTACGCTCAGACACAGCTCCTCGGCAATTTTGGTCACCCCTTCACCCTGGCTCAGCTTGTAGAAGATCTCATACTCACGCGCCGACAGGGACGCATGCAATGGCTTATTGTCATTGCTGGCGGGATCGGCGGTCAACAGCTCGGCAACCGCATAACTGATGTATTTGTGCCCTTGCAATATGGTATCGATAGCCTTCACCAATTCCGTTGCCAGCGCCTCTTTCTGCACATAGCCATCGGCCCCGCTGCGCAATACCTGCACTGCATACCGGCTCTCCGGATGCATGCTCAGGATGAGCACGGGCAGCGTAGGTTTCTCACGCTTGATCTGCTTCAGCACCTCGACTCCGCTCTTGTCCGGCATCGCAATATCAAGCAGCACGATGTCATATTCCTGCGAGCGAATCAGTCGAATCGCTTCCTGCCCATTGGCGGCTTCGCCGGTGATTTCCATCTGCGGAATATCGGCTACGAAGTACTGGACGCCAGCGCGGACCACCGCATGATCGTCAACCACCAGAATTTTTATCATCTATTCAACCGTCGCAATCGGACAACGCATTCAGACACATTACCCGGCACTGTCATCGTCCTATTATTTTTGCTTAACTTGCCCTGCTCAGGCCGCTTTCCAACCTGTGACGTCTAGTGTGCTGCCGACTGTCTGCAATGTAAAGCTACTCTTACTGCAGAGAATCCATACTAACCGGGCACGGCCATATGGCGCTATAGGACAGGGACGGATAGCCTTGTAGGACAACGGGAAATGGCGCTAGATACAGAGCGCGCCATCAATGTGTAAAATTGTCCGCCTGCTACTGTCAAATGCGGTTTTCCGTCAGTAAATCGAGATTGCATCGGCAATCACATGCTTTAAAAGGGAAGAAATCATGAAAGTCAGTCGTTACCTAAGCTTCTGGGCAGTGCTGTTACTGACTTTACTGCTTGCCGCCGGCGCCGCGGCTGGAAAAATGGGCTGGTGGTGGGCAGTGATCCCCGGCCTGCTGACTGTACTCGGGGTCTGGGATATGAACCAGCGCAGCCACGCTATCCTGCGCAACTATCCGCTGATGGGGCATTTCCGTTTTCTGTTTGAAATGATCCGCCCCGAAATGCGGCAGTATTTTTTCGAGAGCGATAATGACGGTGCGCCGTTTACCCGCAAGGAACGCAGCCTGGTCTACCAACGCGCTAAAGGCGAGGTCGACAGCCGGCCATTCGGCACCGAACTCGATGTCAAGCTGCGCGGCTACGAATGGGTTGGCCACTCGCTGTCGCCGACTACCATCGCCAGTCACGATTTCCGCGTCACGGTCGGCGCCGAACGCGCGCAGCCGTATTCGATGTCGGTCTTCAATGTTTCTGCGATGAGCTTCGGCGCGCTATCGGCCAACGCGATTCGCGCACTGAATCGCGGCGCCAAGAAAGGCGGTTTCGCGCACGACACCGGCGAAGGTTCGATCTCTCCTTATCATCGCGAATTCGGCGGCGACCTGCTGTGGCAAATCGCCTCTGGCTACTTCGGTTGCCGCAACGGCGACGGCAGCTTCAACGAAGAAAAATTCGTGGCGCAAGCCACTGCGCCGCAAGTCAAGATGATCACCGTCAAGCTTTCGCAAGGCGCCAAACCTGGCCATGGCGGTGTGCTGCCGGCGGCCAAGATCACGCCGGAAATAGCCGCAACGCGTGGCGTGCCGATGGGCGTCGATTGCATCTCTCCCGCCACCCATTCCTCGTTTTCGAATCCGATCGGCCTGCTGGAATTCATCCAGAAATTGCGCACGCTGTCGGGCGACAAACCGGTGGGTTTCAAACTCTGCGTCGGCCATCCCTGGGAGTTTTTCGGCATCGTCAAAGCCATGCTGCAAACCGGCATCCTGCCTGACTTCATTGTGGTGGATGGTTCCGAAGGCGGTACCGGCGCTGCGCCGCTGGAATTTGTCGATCACGTCGGCATGCCCTTGCAAGAAGGTTTACTGCTGGTGCATAACACCTTGCTCGGCGCCGGACTGCGCGACCGCATCAAGATCGGCGCCAGCGGCAAAGTGATTACCGCTTTCGACCTGGCGCGCACGCTGGCGATCGGCGCCGACTGGTGCAACTCGGCGCGCGGTTTCATGTTTTCGCTGGGCTGCATCCAGTCGCAAAGCTGCCACACCGACCGTTGCCCGACCGGTGTCGCGACCCAGGATCTGGGTCGTCAAAAAGCGCTGGTGGTGCCCGACAAGGCCGAACGCGTGTATCGCTTCCATGAAAGCACCTTGCACGCGCTGCAAGAGCTGGTGCAAGCTGCTGGCTTGCCGCACGCCTCGGCGTTGCGCGCGCATCACATTGTGCGTCGCACTTCGGACCATGAAGTGAAACTGATGTCTGACTTGCTGTCTTATCTGCAGCCCGGGGATTTGCTGAAGCAGAACTATCGCTATCCGGTATTTGAGAAATACTGGCCGATCTCGCGCGCGGAAAGCTTTCATCCGGCAGCGCCGATCAGATCAGGCGTTTGATAAAAAAGCCAGGGCTCTTGCGAATCCTGGCTTTTTCTTTCCGTGGCTTTCTGTCAGGCCTCGGCGTCCGGTTGATTTTGCGGCGCCGCCTTGATAAAGGCATCCAGCTCCTGGCAATTCTGGTAAATGCCCATCAAGGTCGGCATCCCGGACAGATCGCATTTCAGGCGCTGCGCATTGAAAATCTGCGGCACCAGGCAGCAATCGGCCAAGGTCGGCGTATCGCCGAAACAGAACTTGCCGGGCCGGCTATCCCTGGCCAGCATGACCTCCAGCGCTGCCAGCCCGCTTTCGCACCAATGGCGATACCAGGCGTTCTTGGCGTTCTCATCGATCTTCAGTTCATGCACCAGATAGCGCAACACGCGCAGGTTGTTCAGCGGATGGATGTCGCAGGCAATCGACAGGCCGATGCCGCGCACAAAAGCCCGATCCAGCGCAGCCGGCGGCAGCAAGGCAGGTGCAGGCTGGATTTCTTCCAGATATTCCAGGATCGCCAGCGACTGCGTCAGCACGGCCTGGCCGCCGCTGGCGTCATCATCGACCAGAGTCGGCACCAGGCCGTCGCTATTCAAGGTCCGGTACATCTGGCTCAACTGCTCGCCGCCGTGCTTCAGCAAATGCACCGGCACGATGTCGTAGGACATGCCTTTCAGATTCAAGGCAATCCGTACCCGATAGGAGGCGGAACTTCGGAAATAACTATACAGTTTCATCGATGTTTATTCGGGCAATAATTAAACAAGACGTACCCGCAGATCGCCGACGCCGGCGACCGACGCTTCCAGCAGATCGCCCTTGCCAGCCGCAGCAACGCCAGCCGGGGTGCCGGTAAAAATCAGATCGCCGGCCTGCAATTCGAAATAGGAGGACAACTGCTCGATGGTCTCGGCGATGTTCCAGATCATCTGATTGATATCGCCTTGCTGGCGCAATGTGCCGTTCACATTCAGATGGATATCGCCTTGCTCGATGATGCCGGCCGCACCCGCTGGACGGATGGGAGAAATCGGCGCGGAATAATCAAAACCTTTCGCAGTACACCAAGGCCGCCCCAGCTTCTTGGCCTCGCCCTGCAAATCGCGGCGCGTCATGTCGAGCCCGACCGCGTAACCCCAGATATGCTTGACAGCTTCTGCTGCCGGAATATTCTTGCCGCCGGTAGACAGGGCCACCACCAGTTCGATTTCGTGATGCAGATCCTGCGTCATGGATGGGTAAGGCATCTCGCCTATGCTGCCGTGTGCAACCGGCAGCACCGCATCGGCCGGCTTCATGAAGAAAAATGGCGCTTCGCGGCCGCTATCGCCCATCTCCTTGGCGTGCTCGGCGTAATTGCGGCCGACGCAATAAATCCGGTGCACCGGAAACAATTGATCACTACCAGCTACGGGCACCACTGCTGCCGGCTTAGGGGGGAAAACGAAGTGCATGGAAGCTCCTTTTTCAATACTGCCGAAAGACCGGCAGCGAACAATATCTGAACTCAATTCTTGCCAAGAAACTGCCCCAGGCGACGCACCGCTTCTTGCAGGTTTTCCATCGAAGTCGCGTAGGACAGGCGGATATAGTGCTGCGCCGTGTACGGGCCGAAATCCAGGCCGGAAACCATGCTGACGCCGACCTGATTCAGAATATTCTTGACCAGCTTGTCGGCGTCGCCGCCATCCTTGAGCAGAGCGCTGCAATCCGCATACACATAAAATGCGCCGTCCGGCATTACCGGCACGTTGAACCCCAGTTCGATCAAAGCCGGCACCAGATAATCGCGACGCCGTTTGAATTCGCTCTTGCGCGCCTCGTACACAGCCAGCGAGTCCGGCTCAAAACAGGCCAGCGCCGCGTGCTGAGCAATCGCCGAGGGACAGATGAACAAGTTCTGCGCCAGCTTTTCAATCGGCGTCACCAACGATTCCGGCAACACCAGCCAGCCGAGACGCCAGCCGGTCATATTGAAATATTTGGAGAAACTGTTGATGACGATAATGTCGTCGCCCAGCGACAGCGCCGAAAACGGTTCGGTATCGTAACTCAGGCCTTGATAAATTTCGTCGACGATGGTGAAGCCGCCTTTGCTGCGCACGGTGGCGATGATCTTGGCCAGTTCGCTGTGCAGAATCGAGGTGCCGGTCGGATTGGAAGGCGACGCCAGCAGCACGCCGCGGGTATTTTCGCCCCAGTGTTGCTGCACCATCTGGTCGGACAATTGGAAACGCTGCTCCGGGCCGCTGGCAATCATTTTCGCCTGGCCGTCGAAAGCGGCGACGAAGTGGCGATTGCAAGGATAGGATGGATCAGGCATCAGTACTTCACTGCCCTTTTCCACCAGTGCCGCGCAAGCCAGCAGCAAAGCGGCCGAGGCGCCGGCGGTGACAACGATGCGCTCGGGTGCAATATCCAGGCCGAATACCTGGCGATAATGGGCTGAGATCGCTTCACGCAATACTGGCAAGCCAGTGGCCGAAGTGTATTGCATCTTGCCGTCGGCCATGGCCTTGGCGGCAGCTTCAATCACCAGCGGCGCTGCGGTGAAATCGGGCTCGCCGATACCCATGTGGATAATGTGGCGGCCTTGCCGTTCCAGCGCTGCCGCCATTTTTGCCAGCTCCATCACATGGAAAGGTGCGATGTTGTCGAGACGTGAAGCCAGATGCGAGAATGTCATGGATACTTTTCCGAATGGCGGGCCGGTTCCTGTTGCAGGAAACGCGTCCCGCCTGAAACACAGGGCCGGCAGCTATGCACAATCGCAATAAGTATTGCGCGCACCATCCGTGTCCCCGTCTACATTAATTGCTGACTCAGGATTTCTTGCCGGCGCCAACTTCAGTCGCGCGCGCTTTGGCGGCAAATTTATCCAGTACGCCGTTCACATATTTGTGGCCATCGATGCCGCCGAACGATTTGGTCAGTTCGACCGCTTCGTTGATGACGACGCGATAAGGAATCTCAACGTGGTTTTGCAGTTCGAAAGCACCGATCAGCAAAGCCGCGTGTTCCACCGGCGACAGCTCGCTGATCTTGCGGTCGATCAAGGGCTCCAGGCCGGCGCGTAAAGTGGTCACATCCTTGATCGCACCGTACAGCAGCGAGTTGAAATGCTCGGCGTCGGCCTTGTCGAAGCCGTGCGCCTGACGGATATTCTCGCTGATGGCAGTCACATCTTCGTTGTTCAACAGCCATTGATACAGGCCCTGCAACGCGAATTCGCGCGCGCGGTGACGTGGCGTGCGGCTCTTGCTCGGATTGGCGTGCAAAGTTTTATTAGTCATAGTTTTTCCAGCTTGTTTTTTCCAACTTGCGTATCGTTCAAACACAAAATACCCGGCAAGGCGTCAACTACGCCTTGCCGGTCACAACATCTTATTCTTCGCTGGTGGCTTCCGCCAATTCTTCCAGTGCGATGGACAGATTGGCCATTTCCACCGCTACCCGCGCGGCGTCGGTGCCCTTCTCTTCCATCCGGACTTCAGCCTGCTCGTCGTTCTCGGTGGTCAATACGGCATTCGCAATCGGGATGCCGGCGTCCAGCGCGACGCGGCTGATGCCTGCACCGGATTCGTTGGAGACCAGTTCGAAATGGTAGGTCTCGCCGCGAATCACGGCGCCGATCGCGATCAGCGCGTCGAACTGCATTGTCTCCGCCATCTTCTGCAGCGCCAGCGGGATTTCCAGCGCGCCCGGCACGGTGACATGCAAGATGTCTTCGTCCGCCACCCCCAAATGCTTCAACTCTGCCAGACAGGCCGAGATCAAGCCGTGGCATACGTCTTCGTTGAAGCGGGCTTGCACAATACCGATGCGCAAATCTGCACCATCCAGATTGGTTTCGTAAATTCCGACTGTCATGGCTTTCCTCTTTTGCGCACTGGGCGCTTATCTATTAGTTATTAATTGACTTACAAAATTCCGCTACAACAAACCCTGCTACAACACCTACTCTTCAAGCATTCGGCTTGTTCTGATAGCCGGTGATTTCAAGGTCATAGCCAGTCATCGACGGCATCTTGCGCGGGCTGGCCAGCAATTTCATCTTGCCGACGCCGAGATCTTTCAGAATCTGTGCACCGATGCCGTAGGTCCGCAAATCGACCCGCGGCGGCGGCGGTTTGATACCGCTGCACGCTGCTTCGAGCGCCGCAAACTTGGCGAATATCTGATCCGCCGATTCTTCGCAATTGAGCAACACCACCACGCCGCAAGGCGAAGCCGCGATTGCCGCCAGGGCCGAGGCCATATTCCAGGAATGGTTGGTGGCCTGGGTTTCCAGCAAATCGAGGATAGATACCGGCTGATGCACCCGCACCAGCGTCTCCACATCCGGTGACGGTTCGCCGTGCAGCAGGGCCAGATGCGCGCCGCCGCTTGGCGTATCGCGATAGGCGATGGTCTTGAACGTGCCCTGCGCGGTGTGGGTGGTACGTTCGGCCAACCGTTCGACGATGCTTTCGTGCTGGCCGCGATAGTGGATCAGATCGGCGATGGTGCCGACCTTCAAGCCGTGTTCCTTGGAGAATTCCAGCAAGTCAGGCAGGCGCGCCATGGTGCCGTCTTCCTTGAGGATTTCGCAAATCACGGCGGCCGGCGTCAAACCCGCCATTTCGGTCAGGTCGCAACCGGCTTCGGTATGGCCGGCGCGCATCAGCACGCCGCCCTTGCGTGCCTTGATCGGGAAAATATGGCCCGGCTGCACGATATCGCCGGCCTTGGCGTCCGCCGCCACCGCCACCTGGATGGTGCGGGCGCGGTCAGCTGCCGAGATCCCTGTCGTGACGCCTTCGGCAGCTTCGATCGATACCGTGAAATTGGTGCCGTAGGCGGTGCCGTTACGGCTGGTCATCATGCCCAGGTTGAGCTGGTCGCAGCGTTCCTCGGTCAAGGTCAGGCACACCAGGCCGCGCGCATATTTCACCATGAAATTGATCGCCTCCGGCGTCACAAAATCGGCGGCGAGCACCAGGTCGCCCTCGTTTTCACGATCTTCTTCATCCACCAAAATCACCATGCGTCCGGCGCGGAGTTCGGCAATGATTTCCTCTGTAGTTGCAATTGACATGTTTCGCCTTGAAGATAACCGGTCCGGAAGCCGCCTTATGAGCAGCCTGCGGCCAGCTGATATTTGCTATAAATCGTGCTGTGAAAGTTGCGGTTTATGGACTATGGGCCGCTGCTGAGCGGCCCTGATAAATCAAACATAAACCAGAGGTGGCTATTTTAAAGGATTTAGCAGACTGAAAATGTTTTACCGACACCAGTTTGCGGTACTTTTGCCTTAGCCGGGCAATACAGCAACGATGCCGCCCAACTCAGGCCGCCAATGCTTGCATTCCTGACAACGCATCGACCAGCAGCATGGGATCGCCCAGCGCCAGCCGTTTAGAATCCGAGAGCGCTTGCCGGAACGATTTCGCGCCCGGCACACCGGCCATCAAACCCAGCATGTGGCGCGTAATGCTATTCAGGCGCAGGCCGTTGCCATCGCGCCCATACAGCGCCAGTTGCTGGCGGATATAAGGCAGCATGGCGTCGATCACCTCGGCCCGGGTTTTCGGCGTTGCGTCGGCGTCGCCAAAATAGCGCGAGTCGAAATCGGCCATCAGATAGGGATTGTGATAAGCCTCGCGCCCCAGCATCACGCCGTCGACATATTGCAGGTGGAAATCGATTTCTTCAGTTGTCTTGATGGCGCCGTTGATGAGGATTTCCAGTTCCGGAAAATCACGCGCCAGCCGGTAGGCATACTCATACTTCAGCGGCGGGATTTCACGGTTTTCCTTCGGGCTGAGCCCCTTCAGAATCGCATTGCGCGCATGCACGATGAAGGTCTGGCAACCGGCTTGCGCCACGGTCCCGACAAAATCGCGGACAAACTCATAGGATTCGGTCTTGTCGATACCAATCCGATGCTTGACGGTAACGTCAATCGTCACGGCATCGCGCATCGCCTTGACGCAATCGGCGACCAGAGCCGACTCCGCCATCAGGCAAGCGCCAAAAGCGCCCTTCTGCACCCGCTCCGAGGGGCAACCGCAATTCAGGTTGATCTCGTCGTAACCCCATTCCTGGCCCAGCTTGGCGCTCTTGGCCAGATCGGCCGGCTCGCTGCCGCCCAATTGCAAGGCGACCGGATGTTCTATGCCGCTGAAATCCAGATGGCGCGGCACGTCGCCATGCAACAAGGCGCCGGTTGTCACCATTTCGGTGTAGAGCCAGGTGTGGCGGGTGATTTGACGGTGGAATACGCGGCAATGGCGGTCGGTCCAGTCCATCATGGGGGCAACAGATATTTTCCTACCCTTGTAATTACTTGACTTCTCTGTATTCACGCAGGTTTCAAGAGGATTTGATGACATTTCAATATTCACTACAATTCACGTTTTATCATCGTGCATCATGTTTCATTGCTACAGAATTGCTACGAAAAACATGGCCTCGATAATTAAAATAGGCAAGCGCTGGCGGGCTCAGATTCGCCGCAAGGGATTTCCGGACGCAACACAGACGTTCAACACCAAAGCTAGGGCTCAGGAATGGGCCACTAAGACAGAAGCCGACATGCGAGCGCTCAAATACCAGGATGAGCGCATTATATCTGACATGACGCTATCCACCTTGATAGACCGGTACACGGACGAGATAGGCCAAGCCAAGCCTTTTGGGAAAAACAAGACTGCAGTCCTCAAATCGTTGGAAATCACTCTTGGAAGCGTGACGTTGCCAAATTTGACGACAGATCGACTTATTGATCACATAAAAAATCGTAGTGCGGCCACACCAACAAAAAAAGAGCGACTGGCGGTGTCACCATTGCAGTTGAGCTCTCCTATCTGGGCAGCGCACCACTGAACCGAAAGGCAAAAAAGCCCGCATTTACGCGAGCTTTTTGCTTTTCAGTATTAGCGAGTGCCTGACTGCAGCGCTGCCGGCGGCAGTCCGCGATTGCCGATCACTACCGCAGAGCGGCGCCACCTTGCGCCAGATACTGACCCAGGAGGCGGGCAAATTGTCCACCGTCAGTGCTGATCGAGGTCTGGAAGGTGCCTCCTGCACTGAAGACGATTGCGAAGGTGTGGATGTCGCCGTATTCCCGCGTGTTGCGCAGCATGTAGTCGACACGGTTGTCGCGATAATGCTGATTAGTGCCGCCAGGCGTAGCAGACGGTACACCCATTGGCGTCTGCCACCACAGGATTGGGAGTCCATTGCTCAAAGCGGTGCGATAGTCCGAGATCGCGCTCTGCGACTGGTGGAAGTTCGGTGTGACGATATTGTTTTCGTCCCAATAGAACGGGCCGCTCCGTCCTGCACATTCCGCCGGAGGCGCTGCGACTTCCATACAGCCGGCGTCTCGGTCGCTGGTCTGGGCAACGATGAAATCGGCCAGATGTGCTCCGACCGCCTGCATTTCGGTACCCATCGCTGTCGGGGTGGCAGCCCAGAACGAGGGCGGGAATCCGAGCAAGGCATTGGGCGCGATCTTCCTGCCCATCTGCACCAGGCACTGGCCGATGCCGGCAGCGGTATTCGGCAGCCCGCTGCATTCGGCCTGGCTGCTTACGACGGCGAGCAACTGCGTCGGGTCATGCCCCGGCGCCTGCGCCCATACATAGCCCCAAAAATCCGGCTCCAGATTGATCAGAACGGGTGCATTGAGCGCGGCAATGCGTTGATACATTAACCGAGCCTGCCCCCAGTAGTTGTTCATGAACGTCGCATCGTTGATTCCGCTCAAGTTGCCATCGCCGTTCTGCGCCATCTGATAAAACGTGAACATCGGGGTCGCGCCATAGGCCTGGATGGCCTGCGCAGTATAAGTAATGTACGCTCCATCGGGACTGTTCCAAGTGGGCCACGCGCCAGCACCGACACCCACCAGATAGGTATCGACGATATCCGGGTGAACGCTCTGGCTTTGCATATCCGCCAATGAATTTCCTGCCCCAAGTCCGACCAGCACCCTAGAAGGTTTGCCGAGCTTGGCCACTAAAGTGGTAGTCGCTGCGGCGCCTGAAGTGCCGCCCGATGTGTTTCCTGAAGTGCCACCTGTTGTGCTGCCTGTTGTGCTGCCTGTTGTGCTACCTGTTGTGCTACCTGTTGTGCTACCTGTTGTGCTACCTGTTGTGCTACCTGTTGTGCTACCTGTTGTGCTACCTGTTGTACTGCCTGATGTACTACCTGATGTACTGCCTGATGTGCTGCCTGATGTGCTGCCTGATGTGCTGCCTGATGTGCTGCCTGATGTGCTGCCTGATGTGCTGCCTGATGTGCTGCCACCTTGAGTGCTATCGGATCCGCCACCGCAACCGAAAAGGAGGAATACGAGCAGTAGTCCAGCAGCATGCCGAAGGGAAAATCTAATCATCTAAAACTCCGTGAAATTGAAGGAAAACCAATCGCCGCACGCACCGCAGTTGTATGCGAAAACAACAGAAGCCCGAACAAACATGCGACGATCTTTTTAATTCTTGATATCTGAAACATATCCTCTGACAATCATCGCGGTTTTCTCATATGTACTTTCTGCAGGAAAAATTCCAATAGGTAGTTGACTGTCGCCAGGTACAAGCAAACTACGTAACGACAGTCGGAGCCTCACATCAAAGCAGCGATCTGCGCTGCGTTCAAAGCTCCGCGATAGATACGGAATTCGTCCACCAGACCGTTGAAGTATGGGTCACTGGCATACTGAGAGCGCCCGATCCAATTCTGGCCGGTGCTGCCCAATCGGAACGGTGAGAGTACCATCGCGGTATTGGTGCCAACTGCGATGCCATTCACATACAAAATTCCTACACTTCCTGAAAGAGTGACAGCGACATGCACCCATTGCCCTGTCGGCAGTGCCGCGCTGCTGTCGATTCCTTGCTCGCCGGTACCGCCGTTGACCGTCATTGCAAAACGTGCGAACCCGCTGCCGCTACGTGCCGTCAACATCATGTAGTGGTTGGTGCCGGTGCCAAAATCGAACACGCGCGCCCAGTTGCTCGATGCATTCCAATAGACCCAGGCCGCGATCGTGATATCCGAAACATCGGCCACAATGTCGGCTGGCAGGCTGACGTAGCCATTGCTGCCGTTCAGCGACACCGCTCCACCTTTCTTGCCGCTCGCCCAGGTAGCGCCACCGACCAGAGTCCCGATATGTCCCTGGCGGCTTGAATCGGCAGCCGTGGTGCCGCTGCCGTCGTCGAACGCCAAATAGGTCAGCAGTTGCACGGCCGTAATCGCGGCCACCTCGTTCGAGGCTGCACTAACCCCGGACGGCGTGACGGCAGTGACGACATAGTAATAAGTGCCGGCGGCAACACCGCTGTCGGTATACGTCAGTAGATCGTTGATGCCGGTTGCGATGGTTGCATAAGGTCCGCCGGTATTCGTGCTACGCATGACATTGTAGCTGGTCGCATATGCGCTGCCCCACCACGACAGGATTACCTGGGCGGCGCTCGCACTGGCAATCGCCGTGAGGCCGCTCGGCGCCGCGCCGCTGGCAATCGCATCGCGTGTGCAGGTCAGCGTGCCGTAGCCCAGTTGATCGTAGCCGCCGCTATTCGGCCCGTAATTGCCGCCGCCGCCTTCCGGCTGGATCAATGCCGCAAATTTCTGGGAATAAGGTGCGGCAAGTCCCTTGCGATTGACGTAGTGGTTATAAATCAGCGCCCATTCTGGCCGCACGTTGCCTCGGGCATCAGTGGCGAATACAGTATCCGTCACGCTGGAGTTCTGATAAGTTGCAAACGGCACCGTATAGTAGGTCGTCCCGAACTGGATCAGGTTGCCCTTGGCGACATATTCGGCGCCGGCCAGGACCCGGTTGTTATCGTAGCCATACAGATCGACGCCTTGATTCCAGGCCATCTCGCAAATAGTGGTCAGCAACGAAATGCTGAGCGTGTTATGTCCCTGATCGCGGCCGGATTCCTGCGTCTGTCCCAGGTAGCCGGGATGGATGTAATAGATGGTTTGCGCAACAGCACCATTGCCAGCGCCGGTCTTGAAATAATCGATCGCCTCGTTGAATATGGCCTTATCGTCACAGAGCACGCCAATCGCCAGCATCGACGCTATGCAGCACAACTGCCAGTTGGAATAGACCGTAATGGGCGCCAGGCTGACATTGAGCCCATGGTCGTTCTGCGTATAGAAGATATTGCGCATCATGTTCTGGAAACTGGCAAAGTCCGCTGCCGCCCAGCCCGGATAGGTACGCATGATCTCGCCGGCATTGGCGAACTGATAGCCCTGGATACCGGACGCCAGGAAGCCATCGATGCTGCCGCCGATGCCGGTCAGCTTCGACGACCACGCGTTCATGATCTGCACCGCTTTATCTGCATAGGCGCTGTTGCCGGATATTTTCCAGCGCAGCGCACAGGCATAGGCGGCAGCCACGTCGTTATACAGCGTACCGAAATTCTGCGCATGCACGCCATCGCTGCCCCGATAAACCACCGCCTGCGGATTCGGCGTATATGACAAGCTCGCATGACTGTTCTTAATCAATACGTTCCAGCCATCGATCCACGGCGAAGCATTCGCAGCGACCTTCTGGCTCATGCGGTCAAAGTCGGCTTGCGTGTGCAGCAGGCCCGGATGAACAAATGCGGTGCTTGCGGGCGGTGGAGTCGTTTCTGGTGGAGTCGTTTCTGGCGGTGTTGGGGTTGGGGTTGGAGTCGACGTTGAAATCGGTATCGACGTAGGTGTTGACGTCAGCGCCGGAGTGACAGCCGCGGCAGGTGAACCAACGCTGGTGCTTGCGGATGCCGTATCGCCGCTTCCCCCACCTCCGCAGCCAGCCAGGAACAAAACGCCAAGACTGGATATGAAATTGCGACGCGTCATACCATTGGGATGCCATTCATCGTCGATGGTATCGCTTGTGTCAAGAGGTACTAGTGGAAATTTGTCGCTGTCATCGATCTCTGGTTTATTCACACTCTGACCTTTTAATATATCTTGGAAATCACATTGGAAATTGAATGTCTATCTGGCCGCGATATGTAATCTGTTGTAGTTTCGCGGCTCGTTTTCTGTCAGGCACGACAAACCGGACCTTCGGTTTTGATTGCAATGACGTCGAAATATTTTTCGACACGACACTCAATCGTGTGATCTTCCTTTGCAAATACTGTACCAATAACGAGTAGCTAATTCAAAGATAGCAATTGGCGTTAGCGCTAACAAAATTTGTCAGTATTTTCAGTTTTGGCCAAAATTTGTTCGCTCAAAATTGGCCGCTAAGTCTCATGAAATATCATTTGGTGAGTATTTAGAGAACCGGATATATAAATCCGATAACCAATTTTCTATCCGCGATATCCACTTTGATATTGTTATTTTTTGACCGCTACCCTCAAGATCAATTGTGATCTACGTATTACATAGAAAAAGTTGATGCTATCGAACAAATGATCTGAATCCCTGCCTTGATCCAGTCGCAGGGATTCAGTCCAAAAATGCGTTATTTTGCGTCAACCCGTTGCAAGCGATTTCCCCGCGAACCCCGCGCAGCTTGGAGGCTTGGCGGTTTTGCGAACTGCGTTAAAAGCAGTGCATTTAACGGAGCCGGCAGGCGTGGGGGGGCTGCGTTTTAAAGGCCGTATCCGGCCATGATTGCTGCACCGGCGTCGCTCGCGTATCACGGCGTGCTGAACGCCAATCTTGCGCGATGACGCCCGCATCGTTTGCCTGTCGTCTATCAGCGGGGTGGCCGGCAATTTCGGACAAACCAACTATGCGGCAACCAAAGCGGCTCTGATCGATTTGGCCGACCAGGATGCGCGATATGGCATCCGCATGTCTGGTCAGCTTATCGTTCTGACTACTGACGTGCCGGGGTATTTTCAGCGAAGTATTCGTGATTGTCGGCATTGTCGATTGCCGACGCCGGATCGCTGCCAGCCAGGCTGTGCGCGCCGCTCTGGCCATATACATGATCGCCGGTGCCGGCCACTACTGTGAAATGGCTGGTTTCGTGCACCAGCGTCCCGGCCTTGGAATCGGTGCCGTTGGCCGGTGCTTGCCAGTAGGCGCCGCACAGGTAGACGGTGTACGGCTGATCCGGATAAACATAGGCGTAAGTACCGGATTCGGTGCAGCTGCAGTCGAATGTATACGGCTGGCCGCCCAGCGCGCTGCTGATGTTGGCGTAGTGGCTGGCGGCGGTCGCATAACGGCCGCTGGCGACAGCGCCGAACCACCAGGTGTATCGGCTGCCGGCCCTGTTGGCGTTCAGATAGCTCTTGGCGTTATTGGCGATCGTGGCGGCGTCGGTACGGGCCGTCGTCAGCGCGGTTTTCTGGCTGTTGCTGCAACTGGCGAAACTGGTGGATGCAGCAGCGTTGATCGAGCCCAGCAGATCGGAAGAAACCTGCTTGGACGACGGTGGCGGCGGGCCGCCGTCAACCGATAGCGGAATCGCGTTGGTCTCAAGTGTGATGGCGGGCGCGGCAATACCGCTGGCCTTGGCGGTGATCGCGTTGCCGGCTTCGCGCACCAGTGTGTCGGCGCTGCGCTTGTACTTGACGACGTATTGGCCGCCGCGATACATCTCGTAATAGGCGCTGAGATCGACCTCAATCGCACGGCTTTCGTTCGGCTTCAGCGTGAAGTAATCCTTGTCCGTGGCTGGCTTGCGTTTCACCAGCCGGCCGACATAACGCACCGGCTGACCGCCCAATGCAACACTGAACAAATCGCCGCTGACGCCATTCAACGGCGTCTCCCAATTCAGTATGTGCAAAGGTGCGGCGCTGGTGTTGGTGATGGTGTACAGCACCTTGCCGGCGCCCGCCTCCCCTTTTGCACTGGCCTCTTGCAAAGTCACCACGATATCGGCACGCGCTGCGTACACCGGGCCGCTGACAACGATTGCCGCCACACATGCGAGCCCTGCCAGCCATTTTCGGAAACTGTGCATGGGTTCCTCCTCTTGTAGAGTTAAATTGACCCGCGCCTTGTGGGCGCGGGTGAAATTTATGCTAGCACGGGGATTTTGCACGGCGTCCTGTCAACCTTGACAGGACCAGGGGATGTTACGACGCTACTTAAACTTAGCTAACCGGATCGCTGGCCCGGTCGAGTTGGGCAATCGCTGCCGGCTCCAGTTTCAATCTGGTGGCGGCGATCAGGTCATCCAGCTGCGCCAATGTAGTGGCGTTGGCGATCGGTGCGGCGATGCTGGGACGTGCGATCAGCCACGCCAGCGCTACTTGCGCAGGATTGGCGTCGTGCGCTGCTGCAACCTGATCCAGCGCGTCATCCGACCCCGCCACTTTGCCGCTCTGTTCCATATGAAGTGGCTCTACCAGAACCGCGACAAACGTACTACCATCATCAACAGGAGCCTGAAATCCGCCAACCACCGCCAAGGAGACGCCATGTCGACCGTTCTGAATACCGATCATTTCTGGATGCCGTTTACCGCCAATCGCCAGTTCAAGAGCAAGCCGCGTTTGCTGGTCTCTGCTTCCGGCATGTATTACACGACGGATGACGGCCGCCAGATACTCGACGGCACCGCCGGTCTGTGGTGCAGCAATGCCGGTCACTGCCATCCGAAGATCGTCGAAGCGATTCAGCAGCAAGCTGCAAAGATGGACTTCGCGCCAGTGTTCCAGATGGGCCATCCATTGGCGTTCGAAGCCGCCAGCGCATTGGCGTCGATTACGCCGGAAGGTTTGAACCGGGTGTTCTTTTGCAACGACGGCTCAGAATCGGTCGATACCGCGTTGAAGATCGCACTGGCGTATCACCGCGTGCGTGGCGATGGCTTGCGCACTCGCCTGATCGGCCGCGAGCGCGGTTATCACTGGGTCGGCTTCGGTGGCATTGCAGTGGGCGGCATCGCCGGCAATCGTAAACATTTCGGGCCGACGTTAGCCGGTGTCGATCATCTGCGCCATCCGCTGGATATCGCGCGCAATGCGTTTTCACACGGCTTGCCGCAACATGGCGCGGAGATCGCCGACGAGTTCGAGCAACGCTTGCTGGCGCTGCATGATCCGGCGACCGTAGCGGCGTTGATCGTCGAACCGATCCAGGGCTCGACCGGTGTGATCCTGCCGCCCAAGGGTTATCTGCAAAAGCTGCGCGCTATCTGCGACAAGTACGGCATCTTGCTGATTTTCGATGAGGTGATCACCGGCTTCGGCCGCCTCGGCGCCTCCTTCGCTGCGGATTATTTCGGCGTGATGCCAGACATGATCTGTTGCGCCAAAGGCTTGACCAACGCCACGGTGCCGATGGGTGCGGTGATTGTGCGGCAGGATATCCATGACGCCTTCATGAGCGCCGCCGGCGAAGACGCCATCGAATTTTTCCACGGTTATACCTACACCGGCCATCCTCTGGCGGCTGCGGCAGCGGTAGCGACAATCGATGTCTACAAGAGTGAAAACCTGTTCGACCGGGCGGCCGGCATGGCGCCGTATTTCGAACAGGCGGCGCACAGCCTGAAGGGCTTGCCGTATGTCAAAGACGTACGCAATCTAGGGCTGGTGTGCGGAATTGAACTGGAGACGATTGCCGGCAAACCTGGGGCGCGCGCCTTCGACGTTTTCTTGAAATGTTTCTGGGACAAAGGCGTGCTGATCCGCACCACCGGCGACATCATCGCGCTGTCGCCGCCGCTGATTATCGAGCAGCCGCAGATCGATCAACTGTTTGCGGCAATCGGCGACGTGTTGAAGGCCCAGCATGCCTCGGCTGGCAGCAGTTCGGCTGTCGCTTAAAGAGTTTTCCGGCGGCTCCGGAGCCGCGCCGGAAAATAAAAAACCCGTCGATCCGTGAGCTTGCCTGCCTCACAAATCGACGGGTTTTTAGTGTCCGCAGCAAACGCCCCGGTTCACCAGACAGCTTACGCGTCGCGCGATGCCTTTTTACGCTCGTGTTCCTTCAGGTAACGCTTGCGCAGACGAATGCTCTTCGGTGTGACTTCCACCAGTTCGTCGTCGTCGATGAATTCAACCGCATATTCCAGCGACATTTCGATTGGCGGCACCAGGCGCACCGCTTCGTCGGTACCCGAGGAACGGACGTTGGTCAATTGCTTGCCCTTGATCGGGTTGACCACCAGATCGTTGTCACGCGAGTGGATGCCGATGATCATGCCTTCGTAGACCGGGTCATTGTGGCTGACGAACATACGGCCGCGATCTTGCAGTTTCCAGATAGCGTAGGCAACTGCTGCGCCGTCGTCTTGCGAGATCAGCACGCCGTTGCGACGGCCGCCCAGTTCACCCTTGGAGGCGTCGACCGGTGCATATTCATCGAACACGTGGCTCATCAAGCCGGTACCACGGGTCAGTGTCATGAATTCGCCCTGGAAGCCGATCAGGCCGCGCGCTGGAATGCGGTATTCGAGACGCACGCGTCCCTTGCCGTCCGGTTCCATGTTTTGCAGATCGCCGCGACGACGCCCCAATTCTTCCATGACGCCGCCCTGGTTGGCTTCTTCGACGTCGACAGTCAGGTTTTCGTACGGCTCGTGGCGCACGCCATCCACCATCTTGAACACCACGCGTGGACGCGAAACGGCCAGCTCGTAGCCTTCGCGACGCATGTTTTCGATCAGGATGGTCAGGTGCAATTCACCGCGGCCCGACACTTCGTAGGTCGAATCGTCGTTCTCGGCCTGCACCACGCGCAACGCCATGTTGGCTTTCAGTTCGCGGTCCAGGCGGTCCTTGATCTGACGGGTGGTGACGAACTTGCCTTCGCGGCCAGCCAGCGGCGAATTGTTGACCATGAAGTTCATGGTCAGGGTCGGCTCATCGACCTTCAGCATCGGCAAGCCTTCCGGCGAGTCCGGCGCACAGATGGTGGAGCCGATACTGATTTCCTCGATACCGTTGATCAGCACGATGTCGCCAGCCAGCGCTTCGTCTGTCAGCACGCGGTCCAGGCCGCGGAAAGTCAGCACCTGGTTGATGCGGGCCTTGGTCGGCTTGTCGTCCGGACCGTTCATCCAGACCACGTCTTGCAAGGCTTTGATACGGCCGCGCAGGATACGGCCAACGCCGATCTTGCCGACGTAGGAAGAATATTCCAACGACGTGATCTGCAGTTGCAGCGGGCCGTTAGGATCATCTTCACGCGCGGGAACGTGCTTCAGGATGGCGTCAAACAACGGCTCCATGTTGCCGTCGCGGACGGTATCTTCCAAGCCTGCGTAACCTTTGAAGCCCGATGCATAGATGATCGGGAAATCCAGTTGCTCATCGGTTGCGCCGAGTTTGTCGAACAATTCAAAAGTCGCGTTCACAGCCTTTTGCGGATCGGCATTTTCGCGGTCGATCTTGTTGACGACAACGATAGGCTTCAAGCCCAGCGCCAGTGCCTTACGCGTCACGAAACGCGTTTGCGGCATCGGGCCTTCTTGCGCATCGACCAACAGCAAAACACTATCGACCATCGACAATACGCGCTCGACTTCACCACCGAAGTCGGCATGGCCTGGGGTATCAACGATGTTGATGTGCGTACCCTTGTATTCGACTGCGCAGTTCTTCGACAGAATCGTGATGCCGCGTTCTTTTTCAATATCGTTCGAATCCATCACGCGTGCATCGACGTGCTGGTTGTCACGGAAAGTGCCGGATTGACGCAGTAATTGGTCAACCAGTGTGGTCTTGCCGTGGTCAACGTGGGCAATGATGGCAATGTTGCGAATGGCGCGAGGTGTGTTTGACATGGTCAGTTTGTAAAAATGCTCGCTAAGGCACTGCACAGAAGTACGGCAGATGTAGCGGAATTTGGGAGGCCGCGCATTATAGCATGATGCGCTGCACTACTTTATGAAAAGCCTTGTAATTTCAAAGAGTTGCTGCCTCAACCAGCCTGCAAATAGGCTTTAAATCGGATTTTATGCGGGTTGCGCTGTGGCAATCAGACGTTCCGGCGCCAGCACCCCGTATTCGTGCAGTTGCGCGGTGCCCAGCAGCTGGCGGCAAGATGGCGCGCCGCTTGCATCCGGCTCCTGCCCTTGCCGATAGACCCGCACCCGTCCGGCATGTTCCGGCAGCAATACGCCTTCTTTCGCCAGCGTCAGCCGTTGGCCTTGCAAAAAACGCATCGCCAATGGTTCAGATAACAACACTTCGGGGAAAGAGGATAGCAAGCTGTCTACCGGCGCCAGCAGAGCGGCCCGTGCGCCCTCCTCGGTCGCCGTCAACTGCTCCAGCGTGACGCAGCCGGCCAAGGTCAGATGACCGACCTGAATCCGTCGCAATTCCTGCAAATGCGCACCGCAGCCTAGCGCCGCGCCGATGTCCTCGCCTAACACCCGAATGTAAGTGCCTTTGCTGCAAGCTACCCGCAAGCGTAAAAACGGCGCCTGATAATCCAGGAATTCCAGCGCATGGATAGTCACATCGCGTGCTGCGCGTTCCAGGGTGATGCCGGCGCGGGCATATTCGTACAGCGGCTTGCCGTCGCGCTTGAGTGCGGAATACATGGGCGGCACCTGCTGGATCGGGCCGCGGAACTGCGCCAGCACGGCATCGATCTGCGCGCGGCTGAGATTAACCTCTTTGCGCTCCAGTATCTCGCCTTCGGTATCGCCGGTGGTAGTGCTCACTCCCAGATGGATCAAGGTCTCATAGGTCTTGTCGGCATCCAGCAGATCCTGGGCGAACTTGGTGGCTTCGCCGAAGCACAACGGCAGCACGCCGGTAGCGAACGGATCGAGGGTGCCGGTGTGACCTGCCTTTTGCGCGTTCAGCAAGCCTTTTGCCTTGATCAATGCGTCATTGCTGGAGAAGCCGACAGGTTTGTCCAGCAGCAAAACGCCATTGAGCGGAATACGGATTCTTTTGGGAGGGCGTGATGCCATGGTAGCGAGACAAAAAGGGAAAAGCGGAAACGGCTTGCCGTCACCAGCAAGCCGCATCGAATTCATAACAATGACGGTTGATTAAACTTGTTTAATCCTGATCGTCGTCTTTGGAACGTGTCGCATTCGCCAGATCGATCAGGCGCGACATCTCGACGCCGCGCGCGGTGGAGTTGTCATGGATGAAATGCAAGGCTGGCAAGGTGTGGATGGTCAAACGCCGTCCCAGTTGATTGCGCAGGAAACCGGCAGCCTGGGTCAGGCCCTTGACGGTATTCGCAATCGCTTCCGGGTCGTCGTTAAGCATCGTGAAAAACACCTTGGCATGGGCGTAATCCGGCGTGACTTGCACTTCGGTAATCGTAATCATGCCGACCCGCGGGTCTTTCAGCTCGAAGACGATGATCTCGGACAAGTCCTTCTGGATCTGGTCTGCCACCCGCAAACCGCGACCGGGGATGGATTTACTATGTTTAGCCATACTTTTATTCAGCGCGTTTCCACGCTATATCTTTCACAAATGAACTACCAACAACTGACCAGCACTGCATGATATTACCAAACGAAAATCGGGCTGTTAGGCCCGATTTTCCTGCTTTATCGACCAACTCGGCACAAACCAAAGTTCATGCACTTGAGCGATTACAGAGTCCGTGCGACTTCTTCGACTTCAAAGATTTCGAGGTGATCGCCTTCTTTGATATCGTTGAAGTTCTTCAGGGTCAGACCGCATTCGAAACCGGATCTGACTTCCTTGACGTCATCCTTGAAGCGTTTCAGCGAATCCAGCTCGCCAGTCCACAAGACCACGTTGTCGCGCAGCAGGCGGACCGAAGCGCCACGCTTGACCAAGCCTTCGAGCACGTAGCAACCGGCAATCGCGCCGACTTTGCTGACCAGCAGCACCTGGCGAATCTCGACCAGGCCCAGGGCCTGTTCGCGCTTCTCTGGTGACAACATGCCGGACATCGCCGCCTTGACCTCATCCACCGCATCATAAATGATGTTGTAGTAACGGATATCGACGCCGTGGGCTTCCGCCAGCTTGCGCGCCGATGCATCGGCGCGGGTGTTGAAGCCGATAATGACCGCTTTCGAGGCTACCGCCAGGTTGACGTCGTTCTCGCTGATGCCGCCGACGCCGGCGTGCACCACTTGTACCCGGACTTCGCTGGTCGACAGCTTCTGCAGCGATTGAACCAGCGCTTCTTGCGAACCCTGGACATCGGTCTTGATGATCATCGGCAGGTTCTTGACCTCGCCTTCGGCCATCTGGTCGAACATGTTTTCCAGCTTCGCGGCTTGCTGCTTGGCCAGCTTGACGTCACGGTATTTACCTTGACGGAACTGACCGATTTCACGCGCCTTGCGCTCGTCGGCCATGACCATGACTTCTTCACCGGCAACCGGCACTTCCGTCAGGCCCTGGATTTCGACCGGAATCGATGGACCGGCTTCGGTAATCGCCTTGCCGTTTTCATCCAGCATTGCACGCACACGGCCATAAGCCGAACCGGCCAACACCACGTCGCCGCGCTTCAAGGTGCCGGATTGCACCAGAATCGTTGCCACCGGACCACGGCCCTTGTCGAGCTTGGCTTCCACCACCAGGCCACGGGCCGGCGATGCAACCGCTGCGGTCAGTTCCAGCACTTCGGCTTGCAACAGAACCTGTTCCAGCAAGTTATCGATGCCTTCGCCAGTCTTGGCCGATACCGGTACGAATGGCGATTCACCGCCATACTCTTCCGGCACGACTTGTTCAGCGATCAGTTCCTGCTTGACGCGATCCAGGTTGCTGCCCGGTTTGTCGATCTTGTTGATCGCCACCACCAGCGGTACGCCGGCTGCTTTCGCATGGGCAATCGCTTCCTTGGTTTGCGGCATCACGCCGTCGTCGGCAGCGACCACCAGAATCACGATATCGGTCGCCTTGGCGCCACGGGCACGCATCGCGGTAAACGCTTCATGGCCCGGGGTGTCGAGGAAGGTGATCATGCCGCGCGGGGTTTCCACGTGATATGCACCGATGTGCTGGGTAATGCCGCCGGCTTCGCCGGAAGCCACTTTGGCGCGGCGGATGTAATCCAGCAACGAGGTCTTGCCATGGTCAACGTGGCCCATGACCGTGACCACCGGTGCACGCGGCAGCAATTCAGCATCGGTATGCGCTTCGCCGTCGACCAGCAACGCTTCCGGATCGTCGAGTTTGGCAGCATGTGCGGTATGGCCCATTTCTTCGACCAGAATCATCGAAGTTTCCTGATCCAGCACCTGGTTGATGGTGACCATCTGGCCCAGTTTCATCAAATGCTTGATGACTTCGGAAGCCTTGACCGACATCTTGTGCGCCAGCTCGGCGACAGTAATGGTTTCCGGAACATAAACGTCCTTGACCACCGCTTCTGTCGGCACCTGGAAATTACTTTCGTGATCGTCATTGTGCGAACTGCGACGGCCCTTCGGACCGCCACGCCAGCCATCGCGGCCGCCGCCGGTATTGCCACGGGTCTTGATGCCGAGGCCGCGCTTCTTGGCCGCATCGTCTTGCCAGGTGGAAGAGACGTTGGCGGACTTGATCGACTTCTTGTCGACCACCACTTTTTTGTCGTCTTTCTTCTCGCCCGGTTTTTTATCCGCTGGCTTGTGCAAAGTGCCTTCGGCCGTCTTGGCCGGCGCTGCTGCTGCAGGTGCTACCGGTTCAGGCGCCTTGATAACCCTGCGCGGCGCATTCATCATCGCCTTGATCTGCGCAACTTCATCTTGCACGGCCTTGCGTGCACGTTCGGTAGCCGCAGATTTTTCAGCGGCTTCCTTGGCGGCTTGCGCAATTTTTTGCTTGGCTTCTTCATTCGCCAGGCGCTTCTTTTCTTCAGCGGCAGGATCTTCCTGCTTCTTGACGGCAGAATCAGCAGCCGAATCAGTAGTAACCCGCGCCGTCGCTTCAGCAGCGGCTTTTTTAGCTTCGCTTTCAGCTTTCTTAGCGTCGCTCTCAGCTTTTTGCGCAGCCTTGGCTTGCGCTTCTTTCTCAGCTTCCAGCTTGGCCAGGCGCTCTTGCTTCTCGATCAATTCGGCTTCCTGGCGAGCGATCAATTCGGCTTGACGACGTGCTTCTTCAATCCGGCGTGCCTGTTCGGCTTCGTCGATGACCGGTGCGGCAGGCGCAACCGCTGCTGCCGGTGTTTCGGCAACAGGCTCGTCACGCTTGACGAAAGTACGCTTCTTGCGCACCTCAACCTGGATCGTGCGCGACTTGCCGGTGGCGTCAGCCTGCTTGATCTCGGTGGTTTCCTTGCGAGTCAGCGTGATTTTCTTCTTTTCGCTATCAGGAACCGCGCCGTGCGAACGGCGCAGGTGTTCCAGCAGGCGATCCTTGTCTTCTTTCGACAAGGCGTCGTCAGTCGAATTTTTCTGGACGCCAGCCGATTGCAGTTGTGTCAGCAGCAGATCCGCTGGCATTTTCAGCTCGGTGGCAAATTGGGCTACATTGTTACTCGCCATTCAGTCCTCTTTTTCTATGTGGCGCGGCAGACGATATCGGAACCTCTCGGATCACTGGATCACTTGGCTTCCGCTATATTCCATGCCTTGGCCTGCAGGGCTTTGGCATGATCATCGTACTTGGCATCGATGAGTTTCATCTCATCGTCGGTCACATCTTTAAACTCTTCTTCAATCAAATGACGGGCACGGTCGGCTGGCAAAGCCAGGATCGCACCAAATTCGTCATAAGCCAGTCCGGCAAATGCAGTCAATGTCTTGACTCCCGCCAAACCCAGCTTGCCGGCGGTAACCCGGTCCATGCCGTCGAAATTGACCAGGGCATCTTCCATGCCTTCCAGTCCTTCTTCCGAGGCAATCGCTTCTGTCACCAGTGCGTCACGAGCCCGGTTACGCAGTTCGTTGACGGTATCTTCGTCAAACGAATCGATTTCCAGCATTTCGGTAATCGGCACGTAGGCGATTTCTTCCAGGCTGGCAAAACCTTCTTCGACCAGAATGTCGGCGACTTCCTGGTCGACATCCAGTTTTTCCATGAACAGGGCACGGATCGCAGCAGTTTCCACCGCCGATTTATCCGCCGACTCTTCCGCTGTCATGATGTTGATCTGCCAGCCGGTCAGTTCCGCCGCCAGGCGCACATTCTGACCGCCGCGACCAATTGCGATAGCCAGATTTTCCTCATCTACCACGACGTCCATTGCGTGTTTTTCTTCGTCAACCATGATCGAAGAAACGTTGGCAGGAGCCAGTGCGCCGATGACGAATTGCGCCGGATCTTCCGACCACAACACGATATCGACACGTTCGCCGCCCAGCTCGCCGGTCACGGCTTGCACGCGTGAACCACGCATGCCGACGCAAGTGCCGATAGGATCGATGCGCTTGTCGGCAGTGAATACAGCAATCTTGGCGCGCACGCCAGGATCGCGCGCTGCCGACTTGATTTCCAGCGAGCCTTGCTCGATTTCCGGCACTTCCAGCTCGAACAGCTTCATGATGAATTCCGGCGCGGTACGCGACAGAATCACTTGCGGGCCGCGTGCATTGCGATCGATACGCAGGATGAAGGCGCGGACGCGGTCGCCGATACGCAGGTTTTCCTTCGGGATCGTCTGGTCGCGCGGCAAACGGGCTTCGATCTTGCCTGACTCAACGATCGCATCACCGCGTTCCATCCGTTTGATGGTGCCGGTAACCAGCGAATCGCCGCGTTCCAGGAAGTCCGCCAGGATCTGTTCGCGTTCAGCATCGCGGATGCGTTGCAGCACGACTTGTTTGGTGTCCTGCGCAAAGCGGCGGCCGAATTCTACCGATTCGATCGGCTCTTCAATGTGGTCGTCGACTTCGACGTCGTCAATCTGTTCCTTGGCTTCGAACAACAGGATTTCCTGGTCCGGCAATTGCAGGCCGGCTTCATCCGGCACGACGTGCCAGCGGCGGAAGGATTCGAACTCGCCGGTTTCACGATCGATCGTGACGCGGATATCGACGTCACCTTCGTAGCGTTTCTTGGTTGCCTGTGCAAGTGCGTGTTCGAGCGCACCGAACACCACATCTCGATCGACGTTTTTTTCATGCGCGAGCGCATCGACCAACAATAAAATTTCGCGACTCATGCTTTGCGACTCCTAAAATCCACTTGCGGCACCAAGTGTGCCTTGTCTACATCAGCGAGCGTAAAATCCAACACTGCCGACCCATCGTTTGTTTCAAATTCAATTTTCAGATTATCGCCGTCCGGTTCGCCCAGCACGCCTTGAAATGTCTTGCGATGCGCGGCGCCAGGCATCGGGATACGCAATTTGACAATTGCCTCCTTGCCGGCAAAACGCACATAGTCAGCCAGTTTCTTCAACGGCCGGTCCAGGCCCGGCGACGACACTTCCAGACGTTCGTACACGACATTTTCCACCGTCAGCACATGCAGCAGTTGATGCGTCACTTTTTCGCAATCTTCTACCGTGATCTGGCCTTGCTCGGCATTTTCAGGCGTGAAGTCGATGTATACGCGCAACAAACCACGCGCGGCCTTTTCGAATTCGACCAGCTCGTAGCCCATGCCAACCACGGTTGTTTCAATTAGCTCCAGCAACTGCAAAGCAACTCCCCAATAAATATCTGCACGTCCCACGCATCTCGCAATTTAAAACCGGTTGAAAACGAAAAGCAAAAAAAAAATGGGCATCTGCCCATCTTCTTATCGTTTGTCATTTCAAGCAGTTTCCACGAGATCGGCTGCGAATTAAATTGAATTTATTTTGTTCAATTTAATTCTCGAAATTAAATCCGTCGAAGTTAAATCCGATTAATGACTTCTGTTAACTTGTAAATTATAAACGATTAGGCTATGTATCGCAATGCAGGAAATTTGCATTTCCTGACAATTCACTGTCCCGCGACCGCGAATTGATCAATATTGCAACACTCTCCAGGCTATACATCCACATCTATTCGCGGCGGTTGCTGCCATGCCGCGATCCATAGCACCCTACGGCGCCATGGTTAACATCTATTTAGCCGCGCGGACGACGGCGCGGCATTCCCTGCCCGCCGTGCTGGCCGCCATGTTGACCACCAGCCGCCGACTTGTTGGGCCGTGCCGGACGGGCGAAGCCGTTGCCGCCGCCATTTCGCCGTTGCTGTCCAGCATCAGGAAAACCCAGCGCCGTTTGCAAAGGATCGGGTTGGCGGCTACGCGCCGGAGCATTGCCTCCGCCTTGCGGCCGGCCTTGGCCGCCACGCCCTTGATTGCCGCGCGACTGGCCGAATCCAGGATCACGATAAACGCCTGGCCCCTGCGGGAAACTGGTGGCGCGGTTGCCGTTCGGCTGGCGATCCTTGTTGAATTCAGGACGCCCCTGCCCTTTACCGCCGCCGGCGTTCTGGCCAACAGGTTTTTCCAGGCCATGCGCCGCCATCATGTCGCGCACGGCATTTTCATCCAGCTCTTCCCAACGACCGCGCTTCAAACCGCGCGGCAGCGTCATGGCGCCGTAACGGGTACGAATCAGGCGCGATACGGTCAGGCCGATGGCTTCGAACATACGGCGCACTTCACGATTACGGCCTTCGCCGATGGTAACGCGATACCACTTATTGATACCTTCGCCGCCGCCGTCGGCAATTTTAGAGAATTGCGCAACGCCGTCTTCCAGCTCGACGCCGGCCAGCAATTTCTGGCGCATGCCCTGCTCCAGCTCGCCCAAGGTACGCACTGCGTACTCGCGGTCGATGCCGTAGCGCGGATGCATCAGGCGGTTAGCCAGGTCGCCGGAGGTGGTAAACAACAACAAGCCTTCGGTGTTGAAATCGAGACGCCCGACCGCCAGCCATTTGGCCGCCTTCATATTCGGCAAACGGTCAAACACCGATGGCCGACCGTCCGGGTCATTGTGGCTGACGATTTCGCCGGCAGGCTTGTGATAAACCAATACGCGTGGCGGACGCTTGCTGACTTTACGTTGCAGCAGCTTGCCGTTAATGCGAACTTGATCGGTTGGCAAGATACGCTGGCCGATGTGGGCCGGCTCGCCGTTGACCGAAACCCGGCCGGCGATAATCAGCTCTTCCATATCGCGGCGCGAACCGAGGCCGACATCCGCCAACACCTTGTGCAATTTTGGTGCATCGTCTTCAGCAGTGAGATCGCGCCGCACATTTTTTTGCGCCTGCCGACCGCCGGCATCTTCCGCCGTGACCAGGGCGTCGAACGATTCGGAGGTGACGAACGAGAACACTTCATCGGCGTCACCGGCACGCGAACCCGGTTTGCCGCCGCGCTGCGCCGGCTTGCCATTCTGCGTTTGCGGCTTCTTGCCTTTTTGCTGGCGATCGCGCGAATTGCGCTCGCCGTTGCGATTGTTACTATTGTTGCCATTATTACGATCGCCGCGCGGCTGGCGCTGTTCGCCTGCGGCAATGGCGCCAGCCTGATTCTCAGCATCTTGCGCCGCGGCTGGCAGACCTGCTGCTGCAACCATGGCGTTACTCGCTTCAGCAGCGGAGCCGGCCGCAGCCGACGACTCTTGCGCGCGTTGCGCGGCGCGATTGCTGCGTAATGCACGCGGACCGCGTACGCCGCGTTTGGCCGGCCGCTCTCTGGCCGGCGCTTCTTGATTCACATTATCCTGGTTCGCAATATTCACAACTGGGGCCGCCGCTGCCGGCGCCACGTCTGCAACAAACTCGACGACAGCAGGAACAATCGGCTCAACCGCTGCCTGAATCTTCTTTCTTGGCCCAGCCTTGGGCTTGGCCGGCGCCACCGCTTCTGCGGCGACATTGACGACTTCCGCAGCAGTAGCATTTTCATCGGCCGCAGCAACTACTTTCTTGCGCGGCGCGCGACGGACAGGTTTGACTGGTTCAGCAGCAGCTTCCGTTGCATGAGTATCTGCCACGGCAGGCGCATCAGCCGCGACCGTCGCAACCTTGCGCGCTCTAGGCTTTTTAGCTGGCTTCGGTTCAGTTGTGGCGGTCAGGTCGACGACCGGTGCATCATTGGAACTAGGTGGGTTCATTATTCAGGTGTTGGTTATGCCGACCTGGCGTAGCTTCATCATCCGATTCGGACGCGTGGTCGTTGGTGTGGGTTTCATTCGATGCAACTGGCTCTACTTGCGAATGAGCAACTACTTCCTCATTCGCTTCCATCGCATTTTCCTTCGTAATTTCTGATGCATGATCAAGTGCATCTTCTGCAACTGGCTCTGCTTCTGCTATCTGTTCCACATCGACGGCGACGTGATCCCGCTCAATGTGATCCGGCTCAACGTGATCTTGCTCGTTTTGACCAAGCGGCTCCGATTGCTGCTCGACGATCACTGCGTGCGCTTCCTGCACCGCGGCAGCTTCCAATACCGCCCTGGCTTCGATACTTGCCTCCAGATCCGCTTCCAATGCCTGCAATTCAAGCAAATTGCCTTCCTGCATGTCGTTTCTAGCAACTTGCTGCAGCGGCGGCAGTTGATCCAGCGATGTCAGGCCGAGATCATCCAGAAACTGCTTGGTGGTGGCAAACAATGCCGGGCGTCCTGGCACGTCGCGATGCCCGATGGCCTCGATCCAGCCGCGCTCTTCAAGCATTTTTACGGTTTGCGAATTGACTGTTACGCCACGAATTTCCTCGATGTCGCCACGGGTCACCGGTTGACGGTAAGCAATAATTGCCAACGTTTCCATCGTTGCACGCGAGTATTTCGGCGGTTTTTCCGGATTCAGGCGTTCCAGATAAATCTTCATCTCGGGACGGCTTTGGAAGCGCCATCCGGTCGACAGGGCAACTACCTCAATACCCTTGTCGGCCCAGTCGCTACGCAACTCCTCCAGCATAGACTTGATCGTATCTGCATTGATTTCGCCGTCGTCTTCACCACCCACCGCATACAGCTTTTTCAAGTCGTTAAGCGACAACGGCTCGTGAGCACAGAGCAATGCAGTTTCGAGGACTTTCTTGGCCTCAATAATATTCATGTACGACGTAGTTTATTTAAATTTTATTAAAAATTTCGCAGAGCTTATGTTCAACGGCAGGCTGGGCCTGGTCAAAGAGAAAGCTGTTGATACTGCTGTCCAGCGCCCGTTAGAGGAGGATTAATGAGGGCGGGGACAATAAGGCTTGAATAAGACGGGTGACGCTGTGCCGCTTGTTCTTCAATTTTAATCTGACCGGCGCTACAACTACTGGAGCCGATCCTGCTACCGATCAAAAAATGTTGAGATATAGTTTAGCACAAACAGGATGGGAAGGCGTATCGATCTTGCGGATGTGGTTATTTGACGATAGCCGGCAAAGGAGAGAGTTTGCCGATCCGCTATCGTCGACGCCAGCCGGCTGCCGGAACCGCGCATGCCGCCCACTGGCAAGAAAGTTGCTTAACTGCCGCGATAGGTCGAGTAGGACCAGGGCGACACCACCAGCGGCACGTGATAGTTTTGATCGGCATGGGCAATGCCGAAAGCCAGCGTGACGCGATCAACAAAACGCGGACTTGGCAGATCAATTCCTTGCGCAGCGAAATAGTCGCCGGCCGAAAACACCAGCTCATATTGTCCAACCTGCATTTCTTCGCCCTGCAGCAAAGGCACGTCAACCCGGCCATCCTGATTGGTCGTTGCGTTCTTTAACAGCTTGCGGCCAGTGGCGCTGATTGCGTACAGTGCAATTTTGACATCAACACCCGGCTTACCCTGGGTGATATCCAGAACATGCGTACTTAACTTTCCCATGACATTTCCCTATATCGATTAGTTGAAAACCAGTATCGATCAAATGATATACCGCAGGGTCTAGCTCAATATACTATCCGGCATATATTAATCATGGCTGCAGCGCACATAATCCAAAAAACCAAACCAACTCTCCAGGCCAAGCAATGACAATCAATACCGATCCCAACTATCCACGCGACCTGACCGGCTACGGCCGCACTCCGCCGCACCCGCAATGGCCGAACCGGGCCCGGATTGCCCTGCAGTTCGTCCTCAATTATGAAGAAGGCAGCGAAAACTGCGTGCTGGACGGCGACGCCGGCTCGGAAACCTTCTTGTCCGAGATCATCGGCGCCCAGAGCTTTCCTGCGCGGCACATGAGCATGGAGTCATTGTACGAATACGGTTCGCGTGCCGGCGTCTGGCGTTTGCTGCGCATGTTTGAAGAGCGCCGCCTGCCTCTGACCGTGTTCGGCGTTGCGCGAGCGCTACAACGCAACCCGGAAGCGACCGCTGCTTTTCAAGAACTTGGACACGAAATCGCCTGCCACGGCTTGCGCTGGATCAGCTACCAGAATATCGACGAAGCCACCGAACGGGCGCATATCGCCGAAGCCGTCGCCATCATCAAACAACTGACCGGCAGCGCCCCGCTCGGCTGGTATACCGGCCGCGATTCGCCGAATACGCGCAGGCTGGTGCTGGAGCATGGCGGCTTCAGCTACGACGCCGACCATTACGGCGATGACCTGCCGTTCTGGGAACAGGTCAAAGTCAGCGGCAGCAATGGCGAGACACTGGTCAAGCCACAGCTGATCGTGCCTTACACGCTGGATACCAACGACATGCGCTTCGCCGCCATGCAAGGCTTCAATTCAGGCACCCAATTCTTCGATTACCTGAAAGACGCTTTCGATGTGCTGTATCGCGAAGGCGATCCGCATGGCCTGAACCAACCGAAAATGTTGTCGATCGGCTTGCATTGCCGCCTGGTCGGCCGTCCCGGACGGGCTGCCGCACTGGCCCGCTTCCTGGATTATGTGCAGAGCCACGGCCAAGTGTGGATAACCCGCCGCATCGATATCGCCGATCACTGGCGCGCCACGCATCCATTCCCGGCATAAAACGTTTTTTTTACCGCCGTGGCGGTTCCACGGATTCACCATCCATCATATAAAAAAGATGGAATTACGCATAAAACGGAGACGACACCATGCAGCAAACCCGCCAGACTTCCCGCAAATCATCCGCGGCCGCAACCGCAAACCACATTCGTAAAAAGGCAATAGTCGCAGGCATGTCTGGCAGCCTGCTTGCGCTGTCTGCGCTGACTGCCATGCAACCGGCAAAGGCTGCCGACTGGAGCGACAATTCCATCGGCTACCGCTATGGCACCAAGTTCGCCGAGCCGTACAACAATCAGGACCTCACCAAAAACATCATCAATTTCACCCATGCCAGCGGTTACAAGTACGGCAGCAACTACCTGAACGTCGACCTGCTGATGTCCGATCACAAGGACGATGATGCGCAAGAAGCGTATGTCGTCTATCGCCACACGCTCGACATCGGCAAGATCGCGGGAAAGGATTTTAAATACGGCCCCATCCGAGGCTTCGGCTTCACTGGCGGTTTCGACTGGAACACAAAGAACGACAAAAGCTACGCATCGAAAAAACGCATGCTGGTAGTAGGCCCGACGCTGATGATGGACGTACCGGGCTTCCTCAACATCAGTCTGTTTGCACTATTTGAAAGCAATGAGCCGATAGGCGTCAGCAGCCGCTATCGCTACGATACGCATCCGATGCTGAACATGGCATGGGGCATCCCGATCGCCTCTTCCGCTTTTTCATTCGAGGGTTATGTGAACTGGATCGGCGCCAAGGGCAAAAATGAATTCGGCGGCCCCACTTCGCCGGAAGTCAATTTCGACGGACAGGTCATGTACGACCTCGGCACGCAGCTGGGCATGGGTAAAAACACTTTCAAAGTCGGCCTGGAATATCAATACTGGAGAAACAAGTTCGGCAATCCGCATAATGTCCCAGGTTCCCTGGCCAAGACGCCGATGATCCGCGCCGAATACCACTTCTAGGCTAAGCAGCAGCAAATACTGCGAAACAAACGCTGCAATACAGGAGCGCACCGCCGACACGCTCCTGTATCATCCGATATTTGCAACCGCAGCTTTGACGCAGACATCATGAGCTTATCCTCTAGCGGCCGCCCGGCCGCAATCAGCCAGGCCGAATGGCAGGTCCGCCAGGATCTGGCGGCCTGCTATCGCTTGTGTGCCTTGAAGCACTGGGATGACCTGATATACACCCACATCTCCGCCTCGGTACCCGATGAGCCAGGGCATTTTCTACTGAACCCGTTTGGCTATCGTTTCGATGAAGTCTGCGCATCCAACCTGGTCAAGATCGATGGCCAGGGACGTATCGTCGGCGATTCTCCTTATCAAGTGAACGTCAGCGGTTTTGCCATCCATGGCGCGATCCATGCGGCAAGAGCGGACGCGGTGTGCGTCATGCACTTGCACAATACCCATGCCGTGGCGATCGGCATTCAAGCTGACGGCTTGCTGCCGATTTCGCAGCACGCGCTGCGTTTCTATGAACAGATTGCCTACCATGACTATGAGGGGTTGGCTCTCAGCGTCAACGAGCAAAACCGCATGGTCGAAAAACTCGGGCAACTGCCCGCCATGCTGTTGCGTAATCATGGCAGCCTGATCTGCGGCCGCACCGTCGCCGAAGCCTACGTGTTGATGGATACCCTGGACAAAGCTTGCGAGATACAACTCAAGCTCAACTCCGGCGGCGGCCGGCTGACTTTGCCGTCGCAGGCAATCTGCCGTAAAACCCGCGACCAGCTACTGGGCGACGGCAGTCCGGAGGGTGTGCTGGAATGGCCTGCCCTGCTGCGCAAACTGGATGCCATCGATCCCGGCTACCAGCACTGATCCCCCCCGAAAGGACTTTCATGCCGACTTTTAACGTACAACTGTTTGAAGGCCGCAGCGTCGAGCAAAAGCGCGCTTTCGTCAAAGCCATCACCGAAGTCACCTGCAAGACATTGGAATGCGGACCGGAATCGGTGGATATCATCATTCAGGAAGTCAAACGCGAAGACTGGGCTACCGCCGGCAAGCTGTGGTCAGACTGAGTTTGTAAAGCGCTGCCGCATAAAAAAAGGAGCCGCAATTTGTGGCTCCTTTTTTACTTCCGGATGCTTGAATCAGGCAAATTCACCGATCTTATTGATCACCGCATCACGCACCGAACCGCTGACCACAAACGATTGCGCCACCGCGATATCGTTGTGGAACCAGCGATCGCCTTCCAGGCAAGCCGGAATCTGACGGCGGATTTCCTGATACGCCGCCTGCGTACCCTGGCCCAACACAAAACCCGGCAGCAGATCTTCAGTCATGGTCAAGGCCTGCGCCGCCAGCAGCATCTCCACGCCGATGATGTATTGCGTATTCGCCACCACCGTCGCCGCCTTGCGCGCACACCAGGTCGAATTCGAGACGTGGTCTTCGCTGTTGCCCTTGGCCGGAATGCTGTCGACGCTGCCCGGCATGCACAGGGTGCGGTTTTCCATCACCAGCGAACTCAGCGAGCATTGCACCACCGGATAGCCGGTATTGACGCCGCGCACGCCGCTCATCAGGTTGCGCGGCAAGCCCCAGGACAAGGTCGGATCGATCAGACGCGCCACGCGGCGTTCGCAGATGCTGCCCAGATCGGTGATCGCCATCGCCAGCAGATCCATCGCTTGCGCCAGGTACTGGCCGTGGAAATTACCGCCGGAAATGATTTCAAAGCCGCCGCCTTCCTTGTCGAAAATCAGCGGATTGTCGGTGGCCGAGTTGATTTCCTTGTCGACGATGTTGTCGATATAGTCGAGCGCATCGAACACCGGGCCGTAGACTTGCGGCGAGCAGCGCAGCGAGTACACATCCTGGATGCGGGCGGTGTAGGGAATATCGGTGCGGCGGGTTTCTTCCGGAAATTGCACGGCGCGCGCTGCATGCGTGGTGCGGGTCGAGCCCGACAGCAGCTTACGGATGATGGCGGCCGTCTTGATCTGGCCGGCATGCGGACGCGCTTGCTGGATGCGATGATCGAAAGCCGCCATTTCGGCGCGCATCGCCTCCAGCGTCAGGCCCAGCGACAGACAAGCATCGCTCAGCAGATTGCGCGCATCATGCGCCACCAGCACCGCTACCGCCAGCGAAGCGGTACAGCCGTTGATCAGCGCCGAGGCATCCTTGGCCTTCAGATCGAACTTGACCGGGCCGACACCCGCCTTGGCAATCGCTTGCGGCGCGCTCATGCGCTGGCCCTGATACATCACTTCGGCTTCGTCGAAACCGGCAATCGCAGCGGCCAGATAAGACAGCGGCGCCAAGTCGCCGGAAGCACCGACCGACCCCTTTTGCGGCATGATCGGATGGATGCCGGCATTCAGGAAGGCCAGCAGACGATCCACCACTTCCACCCGCGGCGCCGAATAATTGCTGGCGAAGGCGTTGGCGCGCAACAGCATGGTGGCGCGGCTGACTTCTTCCGAGAACGGTTCGCCGATGCCGGCGCAATGGGCCTTGATCAGCTGGGTCTGGAACAGCTCGATGTGCTCGACCTTGATGCGAGTGTCTTTCAACAGGCCGACGCCGGTGTTGAAGCTGTACATCATCGGCGCTTCGTCGTGCATCCAGGTGGACTCGATATAGTCGCGGCTTTCCTTCAAGGCGGCGCGTGAAGAATCGGCCAGGGCCACCGGCAGATGCGGGGCGCGGGCGACGTCGACTACTTGCTGCGCGGTCAGGTTGAAACCGTCGACGGTGATGGTTTGGGACATGAGAACTCCAAATATTTCTTAATTGATGGCAAGCGCAGAAACCGATTGAGCGTGGCAACACGGCTCAATCAGCTTCCGGCTTTGAGGATGATGAGAGAGATCTGCTGCGCCGGACTTACTTGGCGCCAGCAGCGTACCAAGTGCCGATCAGAGCCCGCTCTTCATCAGTGATGTGGGTCATGTTCGCCAGCGGCATCGCCTTCAGTTGCACCGCCTGCTGATAGATCTTGTCGGCGTGCTGACGGATCTGGTCGGATGTCTGCAGTATCATGCCGGCCGGCGCCGTGGCAAATCCCGGCTGGGTCGGCTGCGCCGAGTGGCAGCTGGCGCAACGCTGGCTGATGATTTCCTGGATATGCGCAATATCCGCAGCCGGCGCGGCTGCTGTAGCAGCAGCTGTCGTACCTGCTGCTGAGTCAGCCTTGGCAACTGGCGTAACTGGCGCAACCGGCTGGATTGGACGCGGCGCAATCGCAATCGCCACTGCCATTAGCAAGGCAACGCCGGCAATCGGATAGCCGAGCGAAACACGGCCGGCGTGACGCAGATTGAAGAAGTGGCGGATCAACGCGCCGGCGGCAATAATCGCGGCCAGGACCAGCCAGCTGTACGGATGGTTATACGTCATGCCGTAGTGGTTGCTGATCATGATGAACAGCACCGGCAAGGTGAAGTAGTTGTTATGCACGCTGCGCTGCTTGGCCTTCTTGCCGTAGATAGGATCCGGCGATTTACCGACGCGCATCGCTTCCACCAGCTTGCGTTGCCCCGGGATGATCACCATCAGCACATTACCCACCATCATGGTGCCGATCATGGCGCCGACATGGATATAGGCAGCGCGGCCGCTCAGCAGATGCGTCAGCACATAGGCTGCAGCAACGATGAACAGATACATGACGATGCCGAGCAAGCCTTCGCGTTTTCCCAGCGGCGAACGGCACAGCACGTCGTAGACGGTCCAGCCCACCACCAGCGTGCCGAGGCCGACGCCGATCGCTTGCCAGGTATTCAGATCGGCTACATCCTTGTTGATCATCATCGCCGAAGCGTTGAAATAATAAACGATGAACAACATCGCAAAACCCGTCAGCCAGGTGGCGTAAGCTTCCCATTTGAACCAATGCAGTTCTTCCGGCAGTTCAGCCGGAGCCACCAGATATTTTTGCGGATTGTAGAAGCCGCCGCCATGCACCGCCCACAGTTCTCCGGAAACGCCGCGCTTAGCCAGATCTGAACCCGGCTTCGGCGGCCGGATCGAATTATCCAGCCAGACGAAATAGAAGGATGCGCCGATCCAGGCAATGCCCGTGATCAGATGCAACCAGCGGACCAGCAAATTGAGCCATTCGACCCCATACGAAACTAATAATGCATCCATGTCTTCCCCAACGATTGTCACTCGTTTGCCACCGCGGGCTCTGCAAACGATAGGGGTTTTTCGATTCTTATTTGAAACGATAACAGCGTTGCTTCGCCTTGTTCTCGCTCCAAATAAAAATCGAAATGATTCCCCGAATACGGCCGCGAACTTTTTATAAACCCTGTTTTTAAACCTTGTTTTATATCAGCTCCGCTACGACCAACATGATCGGATAAAGCAAGATACTTGCCTGCCCATCCTTCATTTTCCTCTTCCTGCGCTCAAGTACACAAACGCCTCCAGATTCACGCAAGATATACGTATTGAGGTTCTAAAACATGGATATCCAGATATATTTGACATACCCATATCCATATAACAAAATGAACTTCATCATACCTATAAATAATAGTCGGAGACAATATGGCCAAGCTGCCGGACCACCTGGATATCCATCTGATACGTATCCTGTATCTGTTGCTATGCGAAAAGAACGTATCGCGCGTAGCCCTCAAACTCAACCAGCCGCAACCGTCGATCTCGGCCTCGCTGCGCAAGCTGCGCGAACTGACCGGCGACCCCCTGCTGGTGCGCGGCGCACGTGGCATGGTGCCGACCCAGCACGGCGAAAGCCTGTTGAAACCGGCCAAGCGGATCCTGGAAGAAACCGAACGGCTGTTTGTACAAAAAACCGCCTTCGTGCCCCAAGCCGAAGCACGCACCTTTCATATCGCTGCACCAGATTACATGAATACGCCGTTCTTCCTGGAAGTGGTGGCGCGCTTGCGCCGCGAATCGCCGAAGAGCCGCATCGTGATCCATGCGCTGGGACCGGAAACCGACTATGTCCGGCTGCTGTCCGACGGCGATCTGGACTTGGTCATCGCCAACTGGGACGAGCCGCCGCCGCATCTGCATTTGTCGAAACTGTTCGACGATCCTATCGTCTGCCTGATGCGGGCCGACAGCGCCTACGCCAAACGTACCGGGCCGGACCAGATGACGGTGGAAGATTATCTGTCGCTGCCGCACGTGGCGCCATGGCAGGTTCTGCCCGGCTATCACGGCATCATCGATTCCTTTCTCGACAGCCAGAACCTGAACCGCAACGTGGTGGTTGAATCCGCCTACTTCGGCATGCTGCCCTATATGGTGGCGCAAACCGACCTGGTGCTGACCACCGGCCGCCAGTTCGCCCGTTTTTACGAAAAGACCCTGGCGCTGAAAAGTTTCACCTTGCCGATCAAGTTCCCGCCCATGCGCTTTTACCAGCTATGGCATGAACGCGTGCATCAGGCCACCGAGCACAAATGGCTGCGCGAGCAGATCGGCATAGCAGCAAAATCGATGCTTGCAAAATAATCATAAAAACAACGTTATTACTTTAAATTAAGCGCCGCCTGTCATATATCCAAATACATAAATCAACTATCAGTCAGCATATATATCGTGAAGCGCCGGGCAAAGTAGTATCGGACAGCACAAGCCCTGTCCGTATTGCAGGTGATTTGTGAGGCTGTTGCGCATCATTCCGGCTGGGCAGGAATTAAGAAACACCGAAGAAACGCCGGGTTGATGTCGCTGCAAGCACTAAAATCATAACTAGTACCTAGGAGACACACGATGAACACCAGCAGCACAGATCCGGTAGATGAAAAACTCCCTGTAGGCAAACTCACTGCACTCGGCATGCAGCACGTGCTGGTGATGTATGCCGGCGCAATAGCTGTGCCGCTGATCATCGGCGGCGCCCTCAACCTGGCAAAAAGCGACATTGCATTTCTGATCAGCGCCGACTTGTTTTGCTGCGGCCTGGTGACCTTGATCCAAAGCCTGGGCATCTGGAAATTCGGCATCAAGATGCCGGTAATGATGGGCGTTACCTTTGCCGCCGTCGGTCCGATGGTGGCGATGGCCGGCAACCCGCAACTCACTATCGTCCATATCTACGGCGCAGTGATTGTGGCCGGTATCTTCTGTGTCTTTGCAGCCCCTTACATGAGCCGCCTGATGCGTTTCTTCCCGCCGGTCGTGACCGGCACGGTGATCAGCGTCATCGGTATTTCACTGATGGGGGTCGGCATCAACTGGGCGGCCGGCGGCCAACCGGTGATCGGCACCCTGGTCGACGGTGTCTTCAAAAAAATTCCTAATCCGGACTACGGTTCGCCGACCAGCCTCGGCATCGCGCTGGTGGTGCTGGTGTCGATTCTGCTGATCACCAAATACGTCAAAGGTTTTATCGCCAATATCTCGGTGCTGAGCGGCATGATCATTGGTTTCGTGATTGCCATGGCGATGGGAAAAATCAGTTTCTACGGCCTGGGCGATGCCGAATGGTTTTCCTTTATCCGCCCGTTCCACTACGGCTGGCCGAAATTCGACCTGGGCTCGATTATCAGCATGTGCCTGGTGATGATCGTGACCATGATCGAATCGACCGGGATGTTCATTGCCCTGGGTGAAATCGTCGGCAAAAAAGTCGATGACAAGACCCTGGCGCGCGGTTTGCGCGTCGACGGCCTGGGTAGCGTGATCGGCGGCGTCTTCAATACCTTCCCCTACACCTCGTTCTCGCAGAACGTCGGCCTGGTCGGCGTCACCGGCGTGCGCAGCCGTTACGTCTGCGCTGCCGCCGGCGTCATCCTGATGCTATTCGGCCTGTTCCCCAAAATGGCGCACGTGGCGGCCTCGATTCCGCAATTCGTGCTGGGCGGCGCCGGCATCGTCATGTTCGGCATGGTGGCGGCAACCGGCATCAAGATCTTGTCGAATGTCGATTTCCAGCACAACCGCCATAATCTGTTCATCGTCGCCGTCAGCTTCGGCGCCGGCATGATTCCTATCGTGGCGCCGAGTTTTTTCGACAAGATGCCGGTTTTTCTGTCGACCATCCTGCACAGCGGCATTTTGCTGGCGTCCAGCATGGCGGTCCTGTTGAATCTGTTTTTCAACGGCAAAGGTTCCAGCGAAGACAGCCGTTCGCATGCCTTGGCGGCTGCACAAAGCTCTGATCACTAAAACTGTTTTTGAAGTAAATTAAAGAACCTGGGTCCAACCCGTATTTGGAAATAGAAGCGATTTAACTGAGGATGAAGCGGGTCGGACCCGCCGACGATACAAATGACAACACTAGAACAACTGAATAACGGCGATGTAACCGCCTTCGTTGCAACGCTGCATGGCATTTACGAGCATTCGCCATGGATCCCGGAACGAGCCGCCGCGCAACGGCCGTTTGCCAACATCACGGCGCTGAAACTGGCCATGCAGGCGGTCGTCAGCTCTGCGACCAGGGACGAGCAACTCGGTCTGATCCGCGCCCACCCGGAGTTGGCCGGCAAGGCAGCCATTTCCGGCGAGTTGACTGTCGAATCGACCGGCGAACAAGCCAAGGCCGGTCTCAACAATTGCAGCCCTGAAGAATTCGCCACGCTGCAAAAGCTGAACGCCGATTACAACCGGAAATTCGGCTTCCCCTTCATTCTTGCGGTCAAGGGCGCCGATGGCCAGGGCCTGTCGCGCCAGGCCATCATCGCCACTTTCAGCCGACGCCTGAAGAACCAGTTCGACGACGAACTGGGAGAAGCCCTGCGCCAGATCGGCCGCATCGCAGAAATGCGGACTAACGACCTGCTCGGCTATACGCCGCATCTGGGTAAAACCATCATGCAATGGGCCGAACAGATCGGCGCCTGGAGCGATGACGACGGCGGCCTCACCTGTGCCTACATGACCGATGCGCATCGGCGCACCGCGGCACAGATCGCCGGCTGGATGCGCGAAGCCGGCATGCAGGCCGAGATCGATGCGGTCGGCAACGTGGTCGGCCGCTACCTGTCCGACAATCCGGCGGCCAAGACATTGATGACCGGCTCCCATTACGACACCGTGCGCAACGGCGGCAAATACGATGGCCGCGAAGGCATCCTGCTGCCGATCGCCATCGTCAAGCACTTGCATGAGCGTGGCGAAAAACTGCCCTTCCATTTCGAAATCGTCGGCTTTTCCGAGGAAGAAGGGGTACGTTTCAAGAGCACTTTCCTCGGCAGCAATGCGATCATCGGCCAGTTCAACCTGGAGTTGTTGAACAATCTCGACCGCGACGGCGTCAGCATGCGCGACGCCTTGCTGCAAGCCGGACACGATCCGGCGACGATTCCTGCCATCGCCCGCAATCCGGCGGATTTGCTGGGCTACGTCGAAGTGCACATCGAGCAAGGCCCGGTGCTGCTGCAGCACGATCTGCCGGTCGGCATCGTCACCTCGATTGCCGGCAGCTGCCGCTATATGGTGCAGCTAAAAGGCGTTGCCAGCCACTCCGGCACCACGCCGATGTCGATGCGCAAGGACGCCGCCACCGCCGCCGCTGAAATCTTGCTGTATGTGGAACAACGCTGCGCCCAGGACCAGCATGCATCGCTGGTCGGCACCGTCGGCCAGCTGCAAGTGCCGAACGGTTCAACCAATGTGATCCCCGGAGCCTGCGTATTCTCGCTGGATATCCGCGCCGCCGACGACACTATTCGCGACGCCGCGGTAGCCGATGTGCTGCGCCATATCGAGGCGGTGTGCGACCGCCGTTGCGTCGAAGCCAATGTCGAGAAAATGGTATCGGCGCCAGCCGCGCCGTGTGCCTCGTGGCTGATGGAGCAACTATCCGCCGCCACCGAACGGGCCGGCGTAAAGCCGTTCAGACTCGCTTCCGGCGCTGGCCATGACGCCATGACCATCGCCAAAATAACTGCTGTCGCGATGCTGTTTACGCGTTGCGGCAACGGCGGTATCAGCCACAACCCATTGGAAACAATGACTGCGGACGATGCCGAAGTATCGGCGCAAATCTTGCTGGATTTCCTACGCCGCTTTACACCAAAGCCTTGAACCAGCGTCTTTGGATTTAACGCAATGTCTAAAACTTTATTAATAAAAAATGCGCGTGTCGTGCTCACCATGGATGACACGCGCCGCGAAATTGCCGGCGGTGCGGTCTTCATCCGCGACAATGTAATCGAACAGGTCGGCAATAGCGCCGATCTGCCGCAAACTGCCGACGAGGTGATCGACGCCAGCAATCATGTGGTGATTCCAGGCCTGGTGAACACCCATCACCATATGTATCAAAGCCTGACGCGTGTGATTCCGGCAGCGCAAAACGGCGAGCTGTTCAACTGGCTGACCAATCTGTATCCGATCTGGGCCAACCTGACGCCGGAGATGATCCAAGTCTCGACCTTGACCGCGATGGCGGAACTGATCATGTCCGGCTGCACCACCAGCAGCGACCATTTGTACATTTATCCGAACGGCTGCAAGCTCGACGACAGTATCGAAGCGGCGCAGCAGATCGGCATGCGTTTCCACGCGGCGCGCGGCTCCATGAGCGTCGGCCAGTCGAAAGGCGGTTTGCCGCCGGATCGCGTGGTGGAAGATGAAAAGGCGATCCTGCAAGATACGCAACGCCTGATCGAAACCTATCACGACAGCGGCCGCCATGCGATGCAACGCATCGTGGTCGCGCCCTGCTCGCCGTTTTCGGTATCGCGCGACCTGATGCGCGAGTCGGCCAGCCTGGCGCGTCATCACGGCGTCTCGCTGCATACGCATCTGGCGGAAAATATCAACGACATCGCCTACAGCCGCGAGAAATTCAACATGACGCCGGCCGAGTACGCGGAAGATTGCGGCTGGGTCGGCCACGACGTCTGGCACGCTCACTGCGTCCAGCTCGACGATGAAGGCATCACCATGTTCGCGCGTACCGGCACCGGCATCGCCCACTGCCCTTGCTCCAACATGCGGCTGGCCTCCGGCATCGCACCGATCCGGAAAATGGTCGACGCCGGGGTCGCGGTGGGTATCGGCGTCGACGGTTCGGCATCCAACGACGGCGCCCACATGCTGGGCGAAGTCAGGCAAGCAATGTTGCTGCAACGGGTCGGCTTCGGACCGGACGCCATGACCGCGCGACAGGCGCTGGAACTGGCAACGCTGGGCGGCGCCAAGGTACTCAATCGCGACGACATCGGCGCCTTGAAGCCAGGCATGTCGGCCGATCTGGTGCTGTTCGACCTGAACCAGGTCAAGTTCGCCGGCGGTTGGCACGATCCGGTGGCGGCGCTGGTATTCTGCACGCCGTCGGATGTTACCTACAGCGTCATCAACGGCCGCATCGTGGTGCGCAACGGCCAATTCACCACGGTCGATCTCGGCAACGTGCTTGAGCGTCACAATAAGCTGGCGCTGTCGCTGGCTGAAGCTGCGCGCTGACACGCATTCCCGGCAACACAAAAAATGGCCGCCTGCAGCAAGCAAGCGGCCATTTTTCTTTTGCGGAACGGTTTATCGGGAGCCGATCAGGCCTTGTCCGCAAACGCGGATTGCGTTACTGCGGCCAGATTTCAGCCAGGCGCAGCAAATTGGTGCTGCCCGGCTGGCCGAACGGCACGCCGGCGGTGATGGCGATCTGGTCGCCGACCTTGGCAAAACCTTCCTTGAAAGCAGTCTGGCAGGCCGCGGCCACCATCTCGCTTTCGTTGTGCACCTGATCGCTGATGGTCGAATGCACGCCCCACACCAGCGCCAGCCGGCGCGCCGTCGCCAGCTTGGGCGTGATGCTGAGAATCGGCGCCATCGGCCGCTCGCGCGCTGCGCGCAAACTGGTGTGGCCGGAACTGGTATAGGTCACGGTGGCCTTGGCGCCGACGATGCGAGTGACATCGCGCAGGGCTGAGCAGATGGCGTCGCCACGCGTCGGCAATGGCGACTCGTGTTGCGCGTCCAGCAGGTTCTGGTACAAGGGGTCGCGCTCGACTTCGGTGATGATGCGCTCCATCATCGCCACTGCCGGAACCGGATACGCGCCGCTGGCCGATTCGGCCGACAGCATCACAGCATCGGCGCCGTCGTAGATGGCGCTGGCGACGTCGGAGGCTTCAGCCCGGGTCGGCACCGGCGAGGTGATCATCGATTCCAGCATCTGGGTCGCAATCACGATCGGCTTGCCGTGCTGGCGGCAGATGCGCAGGATACGCTTTTGCACGCCAGGCACGCGTTCCGGCGGCAACTCCACGCCGAGATCGCCACGCGCCACCATGATGGCGTCGGACACCTGGACAATCGCATCCAGCTGTTCCAGCGCCGCCGGCTTTTCCAGTTTCGACAAGATGCTGGCGCGATCGCCGATCAAGGCGCGCGCTTCCAGCACATCCTCCGGCCGCTGCACAAAAGACAGCGCAATCCAGTCGACGCCCAGCTCCAGGGCGAATTTCAAATCGCGCTTGTCCTTTTCAGTCAAGGCTGGAATCGGCAATACCGCATCCGGCACATTGACGCCTTTACGGTCCGACAACGAACCGCTGTTGACCACGCGGGTGCGGATGGATTGACCATCGCACGCCAATACTTCCAGCCTTACCTTGCCGTCATCCAGCAGCAAAGACTGGCCGCCGGCGATCACTTCGAACAATTCCGCATGCGGCAGGCAGACGCGCTGGTTATTGCCCGGCGTGGCATCGCGGTCAAGCGTGAATTCCTGGCCGGCTTGCAACATTATCTTGCCGTCGGCGAAAGTGCCGATCCGCAGCTTAGGCCCCTGCAAGTCAGCCAGGATCGCAATCGGGCGGCCGACGGCTTTTTCCACTGCGCGCACGATGTCATAGCGTTGCTGGTGATCGGCGTGGCTGCCGTGGCTGAAGTTGAAACGGAAAACGTCGGCGCCGGCTTCAAACAACGCCAGGATGGTGTTCTGCTCCGCGCTGGCGGGACCGAGCGTGGCGACGATTTTTGCTTTACGTTGACGGCGCATGATGTGCTTTCTTTGGATGATCGGCTAGTTGCAAGGCGATAAGGCGCTCACCGCGCCGGCCTGGATGTGCGGCCGACGCGGTCTTTTTATTATGGAAAGAGAGTGCTGCGGAGTGCTGCTGTATCAGAGAATCAGGATGGCGCGGAAATCGTTGACATTGGTGCGCGTCGGCCCGCTGACGACGAGGTCGCCCAGCGCACTGAAAAAGCCGTAGCCGTCGTTATTGTCGAGCATGGCGCGTGGCCGCAGCCCCAGCTCCGCGGCCTTGCGCATCGAGTCCGGCTGGTAGATGGCGCCGGCGTTGTCTTCGGAACCGTCGATGCCGTCGGTGTCGCAGGCAATCGCGTAAATATCGGGAAAACCGTCCAGCGCCGTCGCCAGGCTTAGCAAAAATTCGGCATTGCGGCCGCCGCGACCGTTGCCGCGCACGGTGACCGTGGTTTCGCCACCGGAAATGACGACGCACGGCTTACTGAACGGCTGGCCGCGCCGCGCAATCTGCCTTGCCAGCGCAGCATGCGCCAAGCCGATATCGCGTGCCTCGCCTTCCATTTCATCGGACAGGATATAAGGCGTCAAGCCGGCAGCGGCAACCGTCGCCGCTGCTGCTTCCAAGGCGTCTTGCGCGGTGGCGATCACGTAATGCTGATTGCGCTCCAGGCGCGGATCGCCGGGCTTGGCGGTTTCGCCGGCGCCGGATTCGAGATGCTTGCGGATCGCCTCTGGCGTTTCGATATCGTATTTGCGCAGCACTGCCAAAGCGTCGGCGCAGGTAGTCGGATCGGGTAAGGTCGGGCCGCTGGCGATGATGCCGGGATCGTCGCCCGGGATATCGGAAATCATCAGCGTCACTACCCGCGCCGGGGCGCAAGCCAGCGCCAGCCGGCCGCCCTTGATGGCGGACAGGTGCTTGCGCACGCAGTTCATTTCAAAAATATTGGCGCCGCTTTTCAGCAGGGCTTTGTTGATTGCCTGTTTCTGTTCGAGTGTGATGCCGTCGGCCGGCAACGCCAGCAAAGCCGAGCCGCCGCCGGAAATCAGGCACAGCACCAGGTCGTCGGCAGTCAAACCCTGGACCAGTTCCAGCATGCGCGCCGCTGCCTTGCGCCCGGCTTCATCCGGCACCGGATGCGAGGCTTCTACCACTTCGATCCGTTTGCAGTCTGCGCCGTGGGCGTAACGTGTCACCACCAACCCTGAGATATCGCCCTGCCAGTGCTCTTCCACTGCCTTGGCCATCGCTGCCGCGCCTTTGCCGGCGCCGATCACCAAGGTCCGCCCCTTGCCTGACGGCGCCGGGATCTTGGCCAGATATTCGGGCAGGCATTTGGCGGCGCTGACGGCGTCGACCGCGGCCCGGTACATATCGAGGAGAAGCTGGCGGGGTGTGAGGCTTGAATTGCTGTTCACGGTAGTCATGCTGTTATACCTTGATCAATGAAGCGAAGTGTCTCGAAAATTATTCTGTCTTGCTCTTTTTATGGCGCTGCCGCAGCAGCTTGAATCGGCTGCATTTATTCGTGTAAGACAATAACAGATATCGCGGGCCGGAGATGGCTGCTTGCCGGCCCGCCTGACCGGTTCAAGACGATATTTTACGCCTTGGCGATTTCATGGTTAGACATGATTTCAATCGCCCGGCACAGCGCCGAATGATCGAGGCCGCTCAAGCCGTTGGCGGCGCAGGAATTCATCAGTTCTTGCGCTACTGCAGTGTTCGGCAGCGAGACGCCGAGCGCCTTGGCACCTTGCAAGGCAAGGTTCAAATCCTTCTGATGCAGCTCGATGCGGAAGCCTGGATTGAAAGTGCGCTTTACCATGCGTTCGCCATGCACTTCCAGAATCCGCGATGCGGCGAAACCGCCCATCAGCGCTTGCCGTACACGGGCCGGATCGGCGCCGGCCTTGGACGCAAACAGCAAGGCTTCAGCCACCGCCTGGATGTTCAGCGCAACGATGATCTGGTTTGCCACTTTGGTGGTTTGACCGTCGCCATTGCCGCCGACCAGGGTGATGTTCTTGCCCATCAGTTCGAACAATGGCTTGGCGTCGTTGAAGGCGCCTTCCGAGCCGCCGACCATGATGGTCAGCGACGCCGCCTTGGCGCCGACTTCGCCGCCGGACACCGGCGCATCCAGGTATTCACAACCCAGTGCATTGATCTTCTTGGCGAAACCCTTGGTCGCGATAGGCGAGATCGAACTCATGTCGATCACGACCTTGCCGGCGGACAGGCCTTCGGCCACGCCCTTTTCGGCGAACAAAACGGCTTCCACGTGCGGCGTATCCGGCACCATGACGATGATGATGTCGGCGCGCTTGGCGACTTCGGCGCCGGAAGTACACACGGTTGCACCGCCGTCGATCAGCGCTGCCGGTGGATTCTTCTGGTCATGCAGATACAGCTTGTGGCCGCCGCGCTGCAGGTTTTCCGCCATGGGCGCGCCCATGATGCCGAGTCCGATAAAGCCAACTTTTGCCATGATATTTCTCCGTAATTTTAAAAATACTTACATCTGTCAGACGCCGTGCGCAGCGCGCCAGCCCAAGCCATCGACGGTGCCAGCCTTCGGCTTGTATTCGCAGCCTATCCAGCCGTCGTAGCCGCATTCATCGAGGAACTTGAACAGATAGCGATAATTGATTTCGCCGGTGCCGGGTTCGAAACGGCCCGGATTGTCCGCCAGCTGCACATGCTTGATCTGCGGCAGATTGGCTTTGATGGTGTTGGCCAGTTCGCCTTCCATCCGCTGCATGTGATAGATGTCGTATTGCACGAACAGATTGCTGGAACCGGTGGCCTTGATCAAATCCAGCGCCTGATGCGTGCCGGTCAGGAAGAAACCGGGGATGTCGAAACTATTGATCGGTTCGATCAGCAAACGGATTTCCTCCGCCTGCAACTTGTCCGCAGCAAATTTCAGATTGCTGATCACGGTGGCGCGCGCCAGTTCGGTGCTGACACCGTTAGGAACGATGCCGACCAGGCAGTTCAGCTGTTTGACGCCGAGCACTTTGGCATAACGGATCGCGTCGTCGACGCCTTGCTGGAATTCGCTGACGCGGTCCGGATGGCAAGCGATACCGCGTTCGCCGGCTTCCCAGTTGCCCGCAAGCAGATTATGCAAGACCAGTTCCAGGCCGTTGGTGGCCAGCTTGTCGGCGATCTGCTCGGCGCGGAACGCATACGGGAACAGGAATTCGACTCCCTTGAACCCGGCCTTGGCTGCCGCATCGAAGCGCTCCAGGAAGGGCAGCTCGGTGAACAGCATGGTCAGGTTGGCGGCTAGTTTTGTCATATCGTCTCTCCTGAAAAATCAGTCCAGCAAGGACACGGCAGTCGGCGCATGGCTGCGGCTGGTCGCCAGTTCTTCGAACTCGTTGATGTTGTCGATCTCGGTACCCATGGAAACGTTGGTGACACGTTCCAGGATGATTTCCACCACTACCGGCACGCGGAATTCCTTCATCAAGCGCTTGGCTTCTGCGAATGCATCCTGGATGCCGTTCGGATCGGTCACGCGGATCGCCTTGCAACCCAGGCCTTCAACCACGGCGACGTGATCAACACCGTAGCCGTTGAGTTCCGGCGCGTTGACGTTCTCAAACGCTAGTTGCACGCAGTAGTCCATCTCGAAGCCGCGTTGCGCCTGGCGGATCAGGCCGAGGTAGGAATTATTCACCACGACGTGCAGATAAGGCAGGTTGAACTGGGCGCCTACCGCTAATTCTTCGATCATGAACTGGAAGTCGTAATCGCCGGAAATCGCTACCACCTCACGCTTCGGATCGGCGACGCAAACACCCAGCGCCGCCGGAATAGTCCAACCCAAGGGGCCGGCCTGGCCGCAGTTGATCCAGTGCCGAGCGTGATACACGTGCAGGAATTGTGCGGCAGCGATCTGCGACAAGCCGATGGTGCTGACGTAGCAGGTATCGCGGCCGAAAGCGCGGTTCATTTCTTCGTACACGCGCTGCGGCTTGACCGGCACGTTGTCGAAATGGGTGCGGCGCTGCATGGTGCGCTTGCGCTCCTGGCACTCGCCCAACCAGGCCGAACGGTCAGGCAATTTGCCGGCGGCTTTCAATTCTTTCGCAACTTCGACGAACAAGGTCAGTGCAGCCTTGGCGTCCGAGACGATGCCGTAGTCCGGACCGAACACGCGGCCGATCTGGGTCGGTTCGATATCGACGTGGACAAACTTGCGGCCTTTGGTAAACACTTCGACCGAACCGGTATGACGGTTAGCCCAGCGATTGCCGATGCCGAGCACGAAGTCGGACGCCAGCATGGTGGCGTTGCCGTAGCGATGGCTGGTTTGCAAACCGACCATGCCCGCCATTTGCGGATGATCGTCAGGGATCGCGCCCCAGGCCATCAGGGTCGGAATCACCGGCACGCCGGTCAATTCGGCAAACTCGACCGCCAGGTCTGCTGCGTCAGCATTGATCACACCGCCGCCGATCGTCAGCAATGGGCGCTCTGCTTCGTTCAACATAGTCAGGGCTTTTTCGATCTGCGCCCGCGACGCCTTCGGCTTATACACCGACAATGGCTCGTAGGTATCCGGATCGAATTCGATTTCAGCCATTTGCACGTCGAACGGCATGTCGATCAACACCGGGCCTGGACGGCCCGAGCGCATGATGTGGAACGCTTGCTGGAACACACGCGGCAGCAAGGCCGGCTCGCGTACCGTGACTGCCCATTTGGTGACCGGCTTGGCGATAGCTTCGATATCGACCGCCTGGAAATCTTCCTTGTACAAACGAGCACGCGGCGCCTGGCCGGTAATGCACAGGATTGGAATCGAATCGGCCTGCGCCGAATACAGGCCGGTGATCATGTCGGTGCCGGCCGGGCCGGAAGTGCCGATACAGATGCCGATATTGCCCGGATTGGCGCGGGTGTAACCCTCCGCCATGTGGGAGGCGCCTTCAACGTGGCGCGCCAGCGTGTGCTGGATCCCGCCATGCCGTTTCATCGCAGAGTAAAACGGATTGATTGCCGCGCCCGGCACGCCAAAGGCTTGTGAACAGCCTTCTTTCGCCAATACGTGCATTACTGCGTCCACTGCCTTCATCTTTGCCATGTTGCCTCCGGATTACTGAATAAAATTATTGCCAATGAGTCATTGCCACTGCCAGCGGCCCGCCCTCGCCTGGTCTCATTTTCCGTATCACGCGCTAGGGATGGGAAATGGTCTGAAGACTGCCGAGTGGATGAAGCACATGCTATAACCAAACATATTGTTTGATAAGACAACAAACAATCGCTTTATTCGATACACCAAGTATGGAATACTAGTAAAAATACGTAGGATGAATAGCTAAGCAGGAGAAGACATGGACAAGCTCAAACAGATTGAAGCCTTCGTCAGCGTGGTGGAGAAAGGCAGCCTGGCAAGCGCGGCGCTGGAGCAGAACATCACCCCCGTGATGCTGGGACGACGCATAGATGCGCTGGAGAAACGGCTGGGCACCAAGCTGATGCACCGCACCACCCGTCATCTGACATTGACCGAACAAGGCACGGTATTCCTCGATCATTGCCGCAAGCTGCTGAGCGAGCTCGATATCGCCGAGAAGATTATCTCGGAAGGCCGGCACAAGGCCACCGGCCACTTGGTGGTATCGGCGCCAGCCGCATTCGGCCGCAAGCATGTGGCGCCGCATGCGCCGGCTTTCATCGCCAGCAATCCGGAAGTACAGATCTCATTCAACCTGACCGACCGCGTGGTCGACCTGGTGCGTGAAGGCTACGACATCAGCATCCGTATCGGCGGCGCCATCGATCCGAATTTCGTCGCGGTCAAACTGGCCGGCAACCGCCGCGTGGTGTGCGGCACGCCGGAATATTTTCATCGCCACGGCATCCCCAAGACGCTGGAAGATATCGCCAGCCACAATTGCCTTTCCTTTAATTTGCAAGGCGGCCAGCAGCGCGGCTGGTATTTCCAGCAAGGCGGCAAGCCGGTGATCATCAAGACCGCCGGCAATCTGGATTGCAATGACGGCGAATTGCTGCACCGCTGGGTCAGCGAGGGCCTGGGTCTGGGCTGGCGCTCGACCTGGGAAATCGAATCGCAGCTGGCCTCGGGTGAACTGCTGACGGTGCTGGACGAATTTGCGCTGCCGCATTACGACATCATGGCAGTCTATCCGCAGCAACGCCATTTGCCGGCCAAGGTCCGCTTCTTTATCGATCGCTTGAAATCGATTTATGCGCAGCCGGATTACTGGAGCAAGGGCTGAGACAATTCATGCCGGCAAACAGGACTGATTCGGGGACGCTCAGAACGACAGCTGATACGCGAAATTGAGATCGATGCTGGAAAGCTCACCGCCAGCCAGCGGATAAGTCAGCATTTTCTTAAAGTTAAGAAATTGTCGTAGTTGAGCTTGCAAGAACTACTCAAATAATACAATGTTTGCAACATTCAAGAAGCTCTGGCGACATTGGTGGATGGAGCCTTACGAAGCAATACATTATAAAAAAACAAAAGATATTTATTTTCTCAAAAACAAAAATATCAATATAAATTCTCTGCGAGTGAAACTTATGCAAATAATTTTTCAAAGTCCATGCCAAGTTGCAACAGCGCATCTATCTTTAAAAAAAATAATATCGTTTTTTCTTTTCTCGGCTCTTTCTATTTTGCCGTCTTTCTTTTGCACTGGACAAGCTGCAGAGCAGACTGTAACGGACGTATCAACTAGCGATGACACGACATTAGCAAAAACCGAGATGTTTGCATTGGGTAATATTGGATTCGTTGGCCATATTTCTACAGGTGAATCGGCCTATAAAAAAATATTGAGCTCAGATAATGCTGAGGCGCGCTTTTGGAGAATTTATGACAAAGGTGATAGCACGACAGCAGCAAAATTGTACTCAGCTTGCGCATTCAAACAATTAAATAGCGCGAAGTTTAAAGAGGTAAAGAAGCAAATGAAGGCCTCAGACGGAAAAGTTACTACGATGAAGGCAGACATCATGAGAAAGGAGGATGTTTCTAAAATAATTGAATCTATCGATCAATTCGGATGTTAATTCTTTCTAAGAGGTATAAAAATGAGATTTTTTTCAGGAGAAGGAAAAATGCAAGTCTTGTCAGAAAAAGAAATTGCCTTGGTGAGCGGGGCCATGAAATGGGAAGGGGGGCGAATGTCTTGGAACGTGATTGACAGAAGACCAGAACTTTACGATGACTACTCTGGAATGTGCTATTCAAAGTACCTTTTGTAGTAGGCATAAAGTGTCCTGGTAAATCTAAAACCCGGACACTAGTTTTTCAGTCCCCTCAAAGCCCCCCAGCTTTTCGTGAAATTTGGTACTGCACGCAAATAGAGATCCCGTCCTCCTGGCATGGCAAGTTCCTAACTAAAAAAATAATATGAGGGTTATTTCGCGAACAAGCACTGATCTCGCAACGGGTAAAATGGCTTGGCGACATTGTCCTGATCCGCCCGCTTTCCTTCACCTTCCTAATCACATTCGCGGTGGCGCTGGCGCTGGCGACGATCATCTGCGCCTTTCTGGCCTGGGGCAGCTACACCAACCACAGCACCGTCAGCGGCCAGCAGCACGGCTGGTATTTCCAGCAAGCCGGCAATCTGGATTGCAATGACGGTGAACTGCTGACGGTGCTGGACGAATTTGCGCTGCCGCATTACGACATCATGGCAGTCTATCCGCAGCAACGCCATTTGCCGGCCAAGGTCCGCTTCTTTATCGATCGCTTGAAATCGATTTATGCGCAGCCGGATTACTGGAGCAAGGGCTGACAATTCATGCCGGCAAACAGGACTGATTGCTGAAGTGTAAGTTTCGTAACAATCTCGCCTTGCTCATGGCGGGCCGGTCAACCGGGCAGGAATCCAGATCGTTTTAGTGGGGTGAATCGCATATATGTAATAACCGTGAAGTACTACACTAAATACACCAACCGACACCATGAGGCTGCTATGACAATCCGCAAAACATCTCAACAAGCCATGCTGGCTGCAATCATCGGCGGCACGCTGCTGCTCGGCGGCTGCGCAGCGCCGTATGGCGGACAAGGCTATGGCAACCAGGGCTATAACAACCAAGGTTATAGCAATCCACCTCCGCAAACTTACCCTAGTTACCAGCAAGGTTACCAACAAAACAATAGCAGCAACTACGGCGTGGTTGACGCCATCGATGTGGTCAACACACCTAGCCAAGGCATAGGCGGTGCGATCGTCGGCGGCGTACTGGGCGGCGTAGTCGGCCATCAGATCGGTCACGGCACGGGCAATACCCTGGCCACTATTGCCGGCGCGGTCGGCGGTGCGGCGGTTGGCAATCAGCTTGAGGCACGCAACAGCCCCGGTGCCACCTCCTACAACATCCGCGTGCGCATGAATAACAACGCCTACCAAACCATCAGCGTCAGCAATCCAGGCGATCTGCGGGTTGGCGATCGGGTACGCGTCGATAACGGTCAGATTTCGCGCTACTGATAACGCGGCGCGATTATCTGATGAACCCTGGCGGCCGCGCCGATCTTGCTGCTGTTCAGACCAGGCGAAGTTATGCACTTGAGCAATCCGTTTTGCATCCGGCATCTCGCCGGATGCAAAAAAACAAGGAGGCATCATGAACATAAAACTTAAACCGCTATGGCTATCACTCTTTATCGCCGCCAATGCTTTTGCGCTGCATGCCAGTGCAGCCGAAGAAAACGTAGAACTCAAAGACCCCCCACGCTGGCACACCGAAGACAAGACATCGCAAGCGCGTTTCCAAACCATGAAGAAGGAAAACACCAACGCCTATGCGCAAGCCATGAAGGATTGCCACGCGATACGCGGCCATGAAGCAGCCGACTGCCGCAAGGAAGCCCGCGCAAATTTTGAGCGCGACATGCAAGCTGCGCGTGAGATGACGGGGCGTAGATAACAATCACCAAGCGCAATAAAAATGCGTCGACTATGTACAAAAACCAAAAGGCCGCTCATGCGGCCTTTTGGTTTTTATGCGCGCTGGCAAATTGCAATGCCCTCAGCCATCCCCGGGATGAATTTCAATATTTCATTTAGGTAATTGTTATTTTTTTATTAATTGCCTTTTTTACACTTAGATGTAAAAATCATAAATCCATGTTGTTGCACATTCAATCTCACCATGGGATTGCGACATCGCCACTAGTGGCATTTTTTAATCTAAAGGAGTAAGCATGGCTATTAGACAGTTGTCTACGAAGGAAACTGAGGAAGTAAGCGGCGGCTTTTTTTGTTGCCTGCTCCGATGGTGCTGTTTTACCCGTTATTCCAACAGTTATACGAGGTCACCAACCCCATCTGTGCCAACCCCACCTAAGCCAACCCCACCTAAGCCAACTCCACCTGGGCCAATGCCCGGCTAAGTCACCCAAAATTTCCTAAGGGTAAATTTTCAAAACACGGCACGAATATGCCGTGTTTTTTATTGCAAAGAAACATGAGTTTATTCCGCGATCAAGCGCTCGCCGCGCAGCAAACCAAATGGCTAGGCGACATCATCCTGATCCGCCCGATTACATTCACCTTCCTGACCACCTTCGCCGTGGCGCTGGCGGCGATCGTCTGCGCCTTCCTGGCCTGGGGCAGCTACACCAAGCACAGCACCGTCAGCGGCCAGCTGCTGCCCGATACCGGCCTGATCAAGGTCTATGCGCCGCAAGCCGGCGTCGTCGTCGAGCAGCATGTGAAGGAAGGCCAGCCGGTGCAAGCTGGAGAGGAGTTGTATGTATTGTCCAGCGAACGCCAGAGCAGCACTTTAGGGGCTATCCAGGCGGCCATCAGCGGCCAGGTCGAGCAACGCCAGGCCAGCCTGCGCGACGAAATGCAAAAGACCCGCTTGTTGCAACAGGAAGAACGCAGCGGCCTGCACAATAAAATTGCCGGCCTCGGCAATGAACTGGCCAAGCTGGATAAGCAGATTGCCGGCCAGCAGGACCGCGTCAAGCTGGCCCAGGAAACCCTGCAGCGTTATCAAGGCTTGCTGCAGCAGGACTACATCTCCAAAGAACAATTCCAGCAAAAGCAGGAAGACCTGCTCGATCAGAAGAACCGCCAGCAAAGCCTGGAGCGCGACCACATCAGCGTCGGCCGCGACTTGTCGGCGCAGCGGAGCGAGCTGAGCGGGCTGTCCTTGAAGCAGCAGAACCAGCTGGCGCAGATTGACCGCAGCCTTTCCAGCACCGGCCAGGAACTGACCGAAAGCGAAGCCAAGCGCCGCATCGTCATCACCGCCCCGGAAGCCGGCGTCGCCACTGCGGTGATTGCCGACGCCGGCCAGGCGGTCGACGGCAACCGGCCGCTGGTCAGCATCGTGCCGGCCGGCGCCGCCTTGCGCGCCGAACTGTATGCGCCGAGCCGGGCGATCGGCTTTATCCGCCCCGGCGACCAGGTGCTGATCCGCTATCAAGCCTATCCCTACCAGAAATTCGGCCACCACAAGGGCGTGGTGGAATCGGTGGCAAAGACCGCCCTGCCCAACAATGAATTGAACACCATCGGCGCGCCGGCCGGCGGCAGCAACAGCGAACCGATGTATCGCATCAACGTCCTGCTGGCGTCGCAGCAAGTCACCGCCTACGGCAAGCCGCAGGCGCTGCAAGCCGGCATGCTGCTGGAAGCCGATGTCCAGCAAGAAAAACTCCATCTCTACGAATGGGTGCTGGACCCCCTCTACAGCCTGACCGGCAAGCTCTGACCATGCGCAATCGACTCTCCTTCGGCTTGCAGCCGACCCTGCCGCTGATGCTGCAAACCGAAGCCACCGAATGCGGCCTCGCCTGCCTGGGCATGGTGGCCGGCTACTACGGCTACCGCACCGACCTGGCGACGCTGCGACGCCGCTTCCCGGTCTCGCTCAAGGGTTCCACCCTGCGCGACCTGATCGCGATTGCCGATCAACTGGAACTGGCGACGCGTCCGCTGAAACTCGATCTGGAGGATCTGGCGCAGCTCAAGCTGCCCTGCATCCTGCACTGGAATCTGAATCACTTCGTGGTGCTGCAGGAAGTCGGCACGCGTTCGGTGACGATCCACGATCCGGCCTTCGGCATCCGCCAGCTGCCCCTGGAGGAAATCGCCAAAGCCTTCACCGGCGTGGCGCTCGAACTGTGGCCGCATCCCGGCTTCAAGAAAGCGGAAGAAAAACAGACGGTGCGCCTGCGCGGCTTGCTGGGCCGCGTCACCGGCTTGTACCGCTCCTTCAGCCAGATCCTGCTGCTGTCGCTGGCGCTGGAAGTGTTTGCGGTGGTCAGCCCGTTCTTCCTGCAATGGGTGATCGACAATGTGCTGGTCTCCGCCAGCCGCGACTTGCTGACCACGCTGGCCCTGGGCTTCGGCCTGCTGATGCTGATGCAACAGGCGGTGGACATCGTCCGCAGCTGGGTCCTGATGTATATGAGCACGACCTTGAATGTGCAATGGCAGGCCAATGTTTTTACGCACTTGCTACGGCTGCCGGTGGCCTACTTTGAGAAGCGCCATCTGGGCGACGTGGTCTCGCGTTTCGGCTCGGTCGGCACCATCCAGCACACGCTGACGACCTCGTTCCTGGAAGCGATCCTGGATGGCGTGATGACCATCGTCACGCTGGCATTGATGTGCATCTACAGCCCGCTGCTGGCCTGGATCGCCATCGGCGCCATGCTGTTGTACGGGCTGGGACGCTGGGCCTGGTTTGCGCCCTTGCGGCACGCCACCGAAGAGCAGATCATCCACGCCGCCAAGCAGCAATCCCATTTCCTGGAAACCATCCGCGGCGTCAAGACCATCAAGCTGTTCCAGCGCCAGGATGAGCGCCGCGCCAGCTGGCTGAGCTTGCTGGTGGACCAGATCAATGCCGATCTGCGCACCCAGAAACTGGGCCTGCTCTACAAAGCGCTCAACGGCTTGCTGTTCGGCCTGGAAAATATCCTGGTCATCTGGCTCGGCGCCAGGATGGTCATGGACGGCAATTTCACGGTCGGCGTCTTGATGGCCTTCAATGCCTACAAGGGGCAGTTCGACAGCCGCGTCAGCTCCCTGATCGACAAGTTCGTCGAACTCAAGATGCTGCAATTGCAAGGCGAACGGCTGGCCGATATCGTGCTGCAGCCGCCGGAAACCACGCATGGCCGCAATCTGGATGAACGCGATGCGGCGCTGACGCCGTCGCTGGAAGTGCGCGGCTTGCGCTTCCGCTACGCCGAGCAGGAGCCGTATGTGCTGGACGATGTCTCCTTCCAGATCGCCGCCGGCGCATCGGTGGCCATCGTCGGCCCGTCCGGCTGCGGCAAGACCACGCTGATCAATATCCTGCTGGGGATCTTGCCGCCAACGGAAGGCGAAGTGCTGATCGGCGGCCAGAGCGTCAGCCAGGTCGGTCTCGATACCCTGCGCCGGATGGTCGGCACCGTGCTGCAGGACGATGTGCTGTTCGCCGGCTCGCTGGCCGACAACATCAGTTTCTTCGATCCGCAGGCCGATCACGCCTGGATCGCCGAATGCGCCCGGCTGGCGGCGATCCATCAGGATATTACGCGCATGCCGATGGGCTACAACACGCTGGTCGGCGACATGGGCACCATCCTCTCGGGCGGCCAGAAGCAACGGGTGCTGCTGGCCCGTGCACTCTACAAGAAACCGACCATTCTGTTTCTCGATGAAGCCACCAGCCATCTCGACATCGAACGCGAGCACCTGGTCAATGCCGCCATCCAATCCATCAACATCACCCGTGTGATCGTCGCCCATCGCCCCGAGACCATCAACAGCGCCGAGCGCGCCATCGTCCTGGCGGGCGGCAAGGTGATCGATGATCGGTTGTTGCCGGCGCAGGATGCCGATGCGCAGAGAGAAGCAACAACGGCATGACAGTTTCGGTAAAACGCGCCTTGCATCCAGCGCTAGGGTCAATGCTGGCGCTGACGTTGATGGTCTCTGCGCCGAGCCATGCGGACGCCATCTGGGCCGATCCTCTGCGCACCGCGAATGAGATTTCCGGCACGCCGGCAAGCGCCGCCGTCGCCGGCAGCACCAGCTGTGGCTTCAGCGCGCAGTTACCTAGCCCGCTGACCCTGCTCGACGCCGTCGAGCGCGCACTATGCCGCAATCCGCAGACGCGCCAGGCCTGGGCCAATGTCAAGGTGCAGGCCGCGGCGGTGGGTGTCAGCCGCGCCGCCTATTTGCCCAGTCTGAACGCCAGCGGCAGCAGAAGCAAAGGCCATAGCCGCACCACCTATCCCGACTTTCCGCAAGCCGATTCGTCGCTCAAGACCGACAGCAGCACCGCCAATCTGAGCTTGAGCTGGGTGCTGTACGATTTCGGCCTGCGCGCCGCCAACCTGGAAAGTGCGCGGCAATTGCTCAACGCCGCCAACGCCACCCAGGACGATACGCTGCAAACGGTGTTTCTCAATACCGTGCAAGGTTTCTACCAGGCCCAGGCGGCGCAAGCCATGCTGACGGCGACCATGGATGCCGAACAAGCGGCCGAACGCAGTTTCAAGGCCAGCGCAGCCAAATACCAAGCCGGCGCCGGCACCCTGGCCGATAAATTGCAAGCCCAGACCTCCTACGCCCAAGAGAGCCTGAAACGGGCGCAAGCGGCCGGCGATCTGCAGAGCGCGCTCGGCAGCCTCGCCATCGCCATGGGCTGGCGGCCGAACACGCCGCTGACCCTGGCCGACCTGAGCCAGCAAGCCAACGATGCGCCGTTGTTGCAGCAGGCGGTCGACGATCTGATCGCCGACGCAGTGCGCATCCACCCGAAGATCCTGGCCGCGCAAGCGCAATGGAAATCGGCGCAAGCGCAAGTCGACGCCGCCCGCGCCGAAGGACGGCCGACGCTGTCGCTGTTTGCCAGCGGCGACCGCAACGACACGCCGATCAACCAGGTCTCGTCCAGACAGTCCATCAGCAGCCGCAGCATCGGGGTGCAGATCACTATTCCCCTGTTCGACGGTTTCAGCCGCACATACAAGGTACGCGGCGCGCAGGCCCAGGCCGAGGCGAAGCAAGCCGATCTGGCCGATGTCGAACAGCAGGTGATGCTGGAAGTATGGAAAAGCGCGCAGGCGCTGCGCACCGAAGCGGAAAATCTCAACACCACCGACATCCTGCTGCACAGCGCCAGACAGTCTTTCGATGTGGCGCAAGGACGTTATAAGGCGGGGGTCGGCACTATCCTGGAACTGCTGAAAGCGCAAAGCGACCTGGCTTCTGCACAGCAGCAGCGCATTCTTGCGCTGAGCAATTGGCAAACTGCAAGACTAAGACTGGCGGCGAGCCTGGGACGGTTGCGGATGGATGAGATTTAATGGTGCGGAATACAAAAACAAAAAGCCCGCTTGCGCGAGCTTTTTTATTCTGGCGTCCCCAGGGGGATTCGCCTACATGCCGCAGGCCGCGGAATCGCTTGCAAGCGATTCCCTTCTCATCCCCCGCGTAAGCCGCGCAGGCGGCTTACTTGTGGCCGCCAAAACAAAAAAGCCCGCTTGCGCGAGCTTTTTTATTCTGGCGTCCCCAGGGGGATTCGAACCCCCGTACTCACCGTGAAAGGGTGATGTCCTAGGCCTCTAGACGATGGGGACAGTAATCTGTCCGTATTGCTGACCTTGCTCATACTACTGACAGAAACAATAAAGGCCGCATTGGGCGGCCTTATTGATTGTATCGAATACGCCTGATACCGAAAATCTGCGATCGACTTTCTGATCGCTTGCCTGTCGATACCAAGATAATTCTGGCGTCCCCAGGGGGATTCGAACCCCCGTACTCACCGTGAAAGGGTGATGTCCTAGGCCTCTAGACGATGGGGACATTAATCTGTCCGTACTACGTTTGCTGCCTTACTACTTTTACTACTGTGTGCTGGTGGAGGTAAGCGGGATCGAACCGCTGACCTCTTGCATGCCATGCAAGCGCTCTCCCAGCTGAGCTATACCCCCGTTTGCAGAAGCGAGATTATAGCAAGCTTATTTAGAGCTTGTAAATCCCGATTTGCAGATTTATTGCAGAATTACACAAGTGGAGTGTTTCGTAGGCAGTGGAATTTCAGAAATGGTGGATTTTCGTGTCAGGCTAGGCGCAAACCAGAGTGATAGCGGGACTATCGCGAGGATTTGCAACGACGCCTGCCGCGAAAAGGCGCCGTTTATGAAATTTCAATGCCTGCGAAGCACTACACTAAATACGGTTGCAAACGTCCGATCACTGTCTCGCGACTCAGCAATTCGAGCACTGCGTCAATCGCCGGCGTCTGCAATTGCCCAGTCAACATCAGACGCAATGGCATCGCGATCTGCGGCATCTTCAGCTTGTGCGCGGCCAGCACTTCCTTGATCATCGGCGACAGGCTTTCCTTGCTCCACTCGACCGTTGCACAACGCTGCGCGAAATCGGCCAGTGCCGGTTTGATCGCATCGGTAAAGTGTTGTACCAGCAAAGCGGCATCCGGCGCCGGCTGGCGATAGAACAGCATGGCCGCCGCCGCGATTTCATTGACGGTATTGGCGCGCTCTTTCAACAGGCCGATCACTTTTGACAATGCGGGGGCATTGCTGAAATCAGCGCCGTCCTGCTCCATCAAAGGCTTGACCATGGCCGCCAGACGCTCATTGTCGGCCAGCTTGATGTAGTGATTGTTAATCCACGCCAATTTTTCCGGATTGAATTGCGCCGGCGATTTCGACAGATGATCGAGATCGAACCATGTGCAAAACTGCTCCATGCTGAAAATCTCTTCGTCGCCATGGCTCCAGCCCAGGCGCGCCAGATAGTTCAGCATCGCTTCCGGCAGATAACCCTGCGCCGGATAATCCATCACACTCACCGCGCCGTGACGCTTCGACAATTTTTCGCCATCCGCGCCCAGGATCATCGGCACGTGGCCGTACAGCGGCAGATCCGCGCCCAGCGCCTTCAAGATATTGATCTGACGCGGCGTGTTGTTGACATGATCGTCGCCGCGGATGACATGGGTAATCTGCATATCCCAATCGTCCACCACCACGCAGAAATTGTAGGTCGGCGTACCGTCCGGGCGGGCGATCACCAGATCGTCCATTTCCCGATTCGAGATGGTGATATTGCCCTTGACCACGTCGTCCCAGCTGACCTCGCCATCGAGCGGATTCTTGAAGCGCACTACCGGCGTGCGATCGGCCGGCACCGGCGGCAAAATCTTGCCTGGTTCCGGGCGCCAGGTACCGTCGTAGCGCGGCTTTTCGCCGGCGGCGCGCATGCGCTCGCGCATCGCTTCGACTTCTGCCGGCGACGAGTAGCAATAATAGGCCGTGCCCTGTTTCAGCATTTGCGCGATCACTTCCCGATAGCGGTCCATGCGCCGCATTTGGTAAAACGGGCCTTCGTCGTGCTGCAAACCCAGCCACTGCATGCCGTCGACGATGGCTTGCACTGCCTCGGGTGTCGAACGTTCCAGATCGGTATCTTCAATCCGCAGCACGAAAGTGCCGCCGAAATGACGTGCATACGCCCAGGAAAACAGTGCGGTACGGGCGCCGCCCAGGTGCAGATAACCGGTCGGACTAGGTGCGAAGCGGGTACGCACCGGTTTGGAGGCTGAAGTGGATACTGAGGTCGATGCTGGAGTGCTGGCAGTCATGGTAAATAAAAACGGCCTTGGATTGCCAAAGCCGTTATCAAGGAAAACCCCATTTTACCGCGTTGCACCTGCGGATGGAACCGCTGGCGGGTATTGGCTCAGGCGCTCGCCTATTTGACCGTGACGTTGATGGTTTTACTCAGCTCGGGGCCATAAGAGTGATGGGAGCCGTCGGCAAATTGCATGGTCAATTTATATTGGCCTGGCGGCAGCGTCACACTGGTTTCGGTCTGCGCCTTACCAAAATGCAAATGCTTGTCGTCCATCGGGATCAACTGTCCGGCAGCCATGCTGTCTTCATTGATAAACAGATGATGGTGACCGACGCCCGGCGTCATATCGCCAGCAGGCCTGACTTCCATGCCGCTGACGCCAAACTTGACGGCAAACGGGCTGCTCACCACCGCGCCGTCCGCCGGCTCGATGAACGACACTGAGGCCGCATGCGCCATCTGCGGCAACAGGCCGGCGCTTAGCAAGGTTGCGGAAAACAGCACAGAAAAAATTCGTGGCTTCATCGTCTTGTCCTTTTTATGTGGGAAATAGATAATTCTTAAGCAAGCCCGTGCAATGTACTGAGTGCAATAATACATTGCAGCAGCATCGCTGCCATAAGGAAACCACCATGTACGCTGCCTACGGCAATTTACTGAGCAAGCTGCCGCCTGAGGGTTCGGCAGAAGTGTTCGAGCTTCTGCATGAACACGCCGGCCTGAAAATCGAACGCATCATTTCCAATGGCCAGGCCAGTCCGCCCGGCTTCTGGTACGACAATCCGCAGGAAGAATGGGTACTGCTGCTCAGCGGCAAAGCCGGATTGACGCTGGAAGGCAGGACCGATGAACATGTCATGCAGCCCGGCGCCTGGCTCCATATCCCTTCACATTGCCGCCACCGCATAGAGTGGACCGATGCGACGCAGCCGACAATCTGGCTGGCGATACATCACGCAGTTTGCAGCGCGCCTCAAGAACCGCGGATGCTTCACCGCGGATAGGCGTTTCCGCTGACGTTTCCGCCGAATTTTCCGCCTTAGTCGTTCTTGATCACAATCGCAGGAAATTTGCTGCTCATATCCTTGGCTTTTTCCGCCACTTTGATGGCCACTTTGCGCGCAATCTCTTTATAGATATGCGCCACCGGGCCATCAGGTTCAGCCACCACCGTCGGCGTGCCGGAATCGGTTTGCTGGCGGATCGACATGGTCAGCGGCAGGGCGCCCAGGAATTCAACCCCATACTCGCCGCACATCCTGGCGCCGCCGCCCTCGCCGAAGATGGCTTCGGCGTGGCCGCAATTGGAGCAGATATGGGTGCTCATGTTTTCGACCACGCCAAGAATCGGAATGCCGACCTTCTCGAACATTTTCAAACCCTTGCGCGCATCCAGCAAGGCAATGTCCTGCGGCGTAGTCACGATGACGGCGCCGGTCACCGGCACTTTTTGCGACAAGGTCAATTGAATATCGCCGGTGCCCGGCGGCATGTCGACGATCAGGTAATCGAGATCGCGCCAGTTGGTCTGGTCCAGCAACTGCTGCAGGGCCTGGGTGACGATCGGGCCGCGCCACACCATAGGCTCGTCCGGATCGACCATGAAGCCGATGCTGGACACTTGCAGGCCGTGATTTTCCAGCGGCTCCATGGTCTTGCCATCCTTGGTTTCCGGACGGCCGCTGATGCCCATCATCATCGGCTGCGAAGGGCCGTAGATATCGGCGTCGAGAATCCCGACCTGGGCGCCTTCCGCCGCCAGCGCCAGCGCCAGGTTGACCGCGGTAGTCGATTTGCCGACGCCGCCCTTGCCGGACGCTACCGCAATGATGTTCTTGATGTTGGACATCAGCTTGATGCCGCGCTGCACCGCGTGCGACTGTATTTTCGAATAGACATGGGGGCTGACCTTGCCGATCCCGTCCAGCGCGCCGACAGCGGCGGCTGCGGCGTCCCCGATCAGCGCAAACTGGCTCTTGGCCGGATAATCCAGCTCGACATCGAACAGCACGTCGGCGCCCTCCAGCCGGATATTCCTGGCCGACTTGCCGCTGATCAGATCCTTGCCGGTATTCGGGTCAATCACACTGGACAACGCTGCCTTGACCGCTTCAATCGTGACGCTCATTCTTTTCCTCTATGCATGTCTTTAATTAATAAGATGCGCCAAGTCTAAACCAAATCGTCGTCTTTTCGCTGATGCTGCGATACAGACGGATTTCAACTTGCCTCTTACCTGCCTCTTGATTGCGACTCTTATATACATCTATCGCTGCGGACTAAAACGGGGCTGGAGCAAGGATTAGAGCAAGGACAGCCCCGGCACTGCTAAAATCATTCTTTTATTCCAACCAGCAGCGCTAACCATTGCCAAATGAGCATCACTTTGACTTCAACTCCCCGCCAATTATTCGTCACTACCGCCCTGCCCTACGCCAACGCAGCGTTTCACATCGGCCACATCATGGAATATATCCAGGCCGACATCTGGGTGCGGTTCCAGCGAATGCAGGGCCATGAAGTCAATTTCGTCGGCGCCGACGACGCCCACGGCGCGCCGATCATGATCGCCGCCGAAAAAGCCGGCATCACGCCACAGGAATTCGTGGCGCAGATCGCCGCCGGCCGCAAGCAATACCTGGACGGCTTTCATATCGCCTTCGATAACTGGCATTCGACCGACGGCCCGGAAAACCACGAGCTGTCGCGCGATATCTATCGCAAGCTGAAAGCGGCCGGCTTCATTTCGACCAGGACCGTCGAGCAATTCTTCGACCCGGTCAAGAACATGTTCCTGCCGGACCGCTACATCAAGGGCGAATGCCCGAAATGCGGCGCCAAGGACCAGTACGGCGATTCCTGCGAAGTCTGCAGCTCGGTATATGCGCCTACCGACCTGAAAAATCCCTACTCGACGCTGACCGGCGCGACGCCGGTGATGAAATCGTCGGAACACTTTTTCTTCAAGCTGTCCGATCCGCAATGCGTGGAATTCCTGCGCGGCTGGGCCTTGGGCAATGCCGACGGCAAGCCGCGGCTGCAATCGGAAGTCGCCAACAAGGCCAAGGAATGGCTGGAAAGCGACGGCGGCATGGGCGATTGGGATATCAGCCGCGATGCGCCTTATTTCGGCATCGAGATTCCCGATGAGCCGGGCAAATACTTCTATGTCTGGCTGGACGCCCCGGTCGGCTACCTGGCTTCGCTGAAAAACTATTTCGGCAAAATCGGGCGCGACTACGACGCCTTCATGGCCGATCCGAAGACCGAGCAATATCACTTCATCGGCAAGGACATCACTTATTTCCACACCCTGTTCTGGCCGGCCATGCTGCATTTCTCCGGTCAAAAGGTGCCGAATAATGTGTTCGTGCATGGCTTCCTGACCGTCTCCGGCGAAAAAATGTCGAAATCGCGCGGCACCGGCATTTCGCCGCTGCGCTACCTGGAACTCGGCATGAATCCGGAATGGATGCGCTATTACATCGCGGCCAAGCTGAGCGCCAAGGTAGAAGATATCGATTTCAATCCGGAAGATTTTGTCGCCCGCGTCAACTCCGACTTGATCGGCAAGTACATCAACATCGCCAGCCGCGCCGCCGGTTTCATCGCCAAGAAATTCGACGGCAAGCTCAGCACCGCCTGGGCCACCGAGAGCGATCCGTTCCTGGCCAAGCTGCGTGCGGTTGCCGGTGATATCCAGGCGCTGTACGACGGCCGCGAATACGGCAAGGCGTTGCGTGCGGTGATGGAACAGGCCGATGTCATCAACGCTTATGTCGACGCCAACAAGCCGTGGGAACTGGCCAAGGATCCAGGCAAGGAAGCGGCTCTGCATGAAGTCTGCAGCCGCTTGCTGGAAGCGTTCCGGATCTTGACCATCTATCTGAAACCGGTGTTGCCGGCGCTGGTAGCCCAAGTCGAAAGTTTCCTGCAGATCCAGCCGCTGGTATGGGCCGACGTCGCCCGGCCGCTGGCCGACGGTCATCGCATCAACGCCTACTCGCATCTGATGACGCGGGTCGAGCCGAAGATGCTGGATGCCTTGTTCGACGCACCGGCAGCAACAGTGACGACGACAGCGGCGACCGAAGTTGCAAACGCAGAAGACCGCAGCGCCGGCGCCATCGAACCGCTGGCCGCCGAAATCAAGATCGACGATTTCGTAAAGGTCGATTTGCGTATCGCCAAAATCGTCAATTGCGAGCATGTCGACGGTTCCGACAAACTATTGCGGCTGACCCTGGATGTCGGCGAAGGCCGCTTGCGCAATGTGTTTTCCGGCATCAAATCTTCCTACCAGCCGGAAGAGTTGATCGGCAAGCTGACGGTGATGGTAGCCAACCTGGCGCCGCGCAAGATGAAATTTGGCATCTCGGAAGGCATGGTCCTGGCCGCCTCGGCCGCCGACGGCAAGACCAATCCTGGCATCTACGTACTCAACCCGTGGCCAGGCGCTGAACCCGGCATGCGCGTCAGCTAAGGCTGCACAGGATGAGTCTGCAAGTCCGCGAAGCCAGCGCCGGCGATGCCGTACTGATCGCCGACCTGACGCGCGCCTGCTGGGCCGAGCGGGTCGCCGCCAGCTCCAGCGGTCATCGCGAAAACACAGAACGGGTGCTGCAGGATCTGCAACGCGGCGGCGGCTTCGTGTTGTCGCTGGATGAGCAGCCTATCGGTTCGGTGCGCTGGCTGCCGTCAGACACCGAAACCGAGGTCTGGGAAATTCTGCGCATGGGTGTGTTGCCGGCGTATCGCGGCCAAGGTCTGTCGCAGCATTTGATGGAAGCGGTAATCCATCGCGCCCGCAGCGCCGACGTCAACGAATTGCGGTTGGCAGTACGCGCCGATCAGACCAGGGTGGTCGACTTGTATGCTGTGTTTGAATTCGAACTGGCGCCGGAACTTGAATACACCCGCGCCAATCCGCTGGAAGAGCCGCCGATAGTGATGCGGCGCTGGTTGAAACGCTAGTGTTAGTGCCCGCCAATATCCGATCTTGAAGTGCCGGTCACCAGTCCGCTGGCGATATCCATGTGCACATTGAAGAAAGCCTGGCTGGCGTCACTGGGAACGTAGCGCCAATCCCACACTTCTTCGTTCTTGCGTGCAAACTGCATCACGCTGCCCGGCCTGCCCAGCATCCTGCGCACCTCTTCCTTATTCATGCCGACTTTGATCCTGGCGAAATTCTCTTCGGTCAGGACTTGCTTGTAATCGCTCAGCTTGCCATCCTTGCCGATATAGAAAATCCAGGTACGCGCACCGGCCGGCCCTTTCGGATATTCCAGCGAACGCTCGCCGCTTTCCGCTTCCCAGACCGTATCCGGCTGGCCCATGGCGTTGCGCACATCGGCTTCCGACGACACCCCGCGGCTAAGTTTTTCCAATCCAGGCTCCTGTGTGAAATTGCCGTTCTGATCACAAGCCGCGATAAAAAGCGAGGTTATCAGCGGGGCAATCAATATCAAAATGCTGCGTACCCATGGTTTCATGCCATTTCCTTTGTCTGACGATGGTCCAAGTATATCGCCCCTCAATTGTCTGATGGACATCGGGGCCAACGACAAAGCGGTCGGGCGGCCGGGAAATAGCATAAAATAGCGCCTATTCCCATCGGATTATCAAAGCAACCATGAAATTCTCCAAGCAAATCACTGGCTACCAATCGGACATCACAAAGTTCGTTGAAGAACTCAAGCAAAACAATCCAAAACTGGAAGAGCAGCAACTCGCCGGCCGCGCCCTGCTGTGGGATAAAACGCCGATCGACCTGGACAGCCAGTTGCGCACCCAGGAATCGCGCGTTCAGCAACAACCCTACGTGTACCAGAACAACCACTAAGTTCCTCCGCGGATCGATCAGATGAGCCAGAATTTGTCGGATGCCGTTGAACTGACGCTGGAGGGCCAACCCGATTCGACACCGAATGTGATCGACGGCGTGGCTTTTGCGCGCCTGTACGGCGAGCCGCTGTTCCGCATGCCGACCGATCTCTACATTCCGCCGGATGCGCTGGAAGTCTTCCTGGAAGCATTCGAAGGCCCGCTCGATCTGTTGCTGTACCTGATCCGCAAACAGAATTTCAATATCCTCGACATTCCGATGGCGCAAGTCACCTTGCAATATCTGGAATACGTCGACCAGATCCGCATCACCAATCTGGAGCTGGCGGCGGAATATCTGCTGATGGCGGCGATGCTGATCGAGATCAAATCGCGCATGCTGCTGCCGGTCCGCAAAACCGATAGCGAAGAAGCTGAAGATCCGCGCGCGGAACTGGTGCGGCGCCTGCTGGAATACGAGCAGATGAAACTGGCGGCGCGCGAGATCGACGCCCTGCCGCAGCTTGGGCGCGATTATGTCCGCACCCAGATCTACATCGAACAAAGCATTGTCACGCGCTGGCCGGAAGTCAACCTGGACGATCTGCAGGCGGCCTGGGCCGACGTCATCAAGCGCGCCAGGCTGACCGCGCACCACACCATCAGCCGCGAAGAGCTGTCGGTTCGCGAGCACATGACCGGGATTTTGCGGCGTCTGCAATCGTCGCGCTTTGTCGAGTTCGCCGAATTGTTCGATCCGGCTCGCGGTGTGCCGGTGCTGGTGGTGAATTTCATCGCGATGCTGGAGCTGGCCAAGGAAACCCTGATTGAAATCACCCAGGCCGAGCCGTTCGCGCCGATCTACGTGCGGCTGGCCTACTCGCCGACTTACGCGCCGGCATGATCGTCAGCTTTGTTTCTGCATCAGCGAAACGCCGCATCCCGATATAAAAATAACTTACCTCCGATTTAGACATGAAAATCATTTCCTCGATTGAAGAGCTACGCGACCAGCTGCGCGGCCAACTGCGTACCGCCTTCGTGCCGACCATGGGCAATCTGCATGAAGGCCATCTGTCGCTGATGCGGCTGGCGAAGAGACATGGCGACCCTGTGGTCGCCTCGATCTTCGTCAATCGCCTGCAGTTCGGCCCCAATGAGGATTTCGACAAATATCCGCGCACCTTTGCCGCTGACGTCGCCAAGCTGGAAAAGGAAGGTGTCTACGTCTTGTTCGCGCCTACCGAAAAAGACTTGTATCCGGAGCCCCAGGAATTCCGCGTGCGCCCGCCCGATGGCCTTGGCAACACGCTGGAAGGCGAGTTCCGCCCGGGCTTCTTTACCGGCGTCACCACTGTCGTACTCAAGTTGTTTTCTTGCGTCCAGCCACGAGTTGCGGTGTTCGGCAAGAAGGATTACCAGCAATTGATGATCGTGCGCAATATGTCCAAGCAATTCGCCTTGCCGACTGAAATCATCGCCGCCGAAACCTGGCGCGCCGACGATGGTCTGGCGCTGTCTTCGCGCAATATGTATTTGTCCGCCGACGAGCGCGCGGAAGCGCCGAATCTGTTCAAGACGCTCAATCAGGTGGCCGAAGAAGTACGCGCCGGCCACCTCGATATCTTCGAACTGGAAAAGCAGGCGATGGCGCAACTCACCGGCCGCGGCTGGCAACCGGATTACATCTCGATCCGCAGACGCAGCGATCTGCAAGCACCTGCCGCCGGCGATCTGGCGCAAGGCGAAAAGCTGGTGGTGCTGGCTGCCGCCAAGCTGGGCGGCACGCGCCTAATCGATAACCTGGAAATCTGAAGCTGGCTCCGACCGTGCAGCGGCTGATCCGCAACAGGCAACTACGCATCTGGCTGATAGTGGCCAGAGCCGCCGCAGCGGCCCTGACGCTGTCGCTCGCCGCTGCGATCAACGCTCAAGTCATCACCGTGCAAGATGATGCGCAACATGCGGTCGTACTGCCCCGCCCCGCGCATCGCATCGTCAGCCTGGCGCCACACGCTACCGAACTGCTGTTTGCCGCTGGCGCCGGTCCTTATGTAATCGGTGTCAGCGACTATAGCGACTACCCGCCGTCCGCCAGACAAATACCGTCGATGGGCAGCAGCAGTGCGCTGGATATCGAACGGATTGTCGCTCTCAAACCGGATCTGGTGGTGGCCTGGGGCAGCGGCAATGTAGCCAGCCAGATCGCCAGGCTGCGCGCTATAGGCATTCCTGTATTCGAAAGCGAACCGCGCCAGCTGGAAACCATCGCCTCGTCGTTGCTACGGTTGTCGCAACTGGCCGGCACCGAACAGAGTGGCGCTGCGGCGGCCGCCTCTTTCAAGACTCGCCTGGCGCAACTTGACGCAACTTATCGACAACGCCCCACGGTGCGGGTGTTCTATCAGATCTGGCAAAAACCGTTGATGACGCTGAACGACAGCCATATGGTGTCGAGCGTGATTACTTTATGCGGCGGTGAAAATGTATTCGGCAAACTGCCGCAACTGGCGCCGACGGTCAGCACCGAAGCGGTGTTGCAAGCCAATCCGGAAGTGATTTTTGCCGCCGATGGCGGCGCTGCATCCAACACCGGCTGGCGGCGCTTTCCCCAACTCGCCGCGGTAGCCGCCAATAATCTGTTTGCCTTAACCCCGAACTGGATGAGCCGCCCCGGGCCGCGCATACTGGATGGCGCTGCCGAGTTATGCCAGAAACTGGATCTGGCGCGCAGCCGGCGCAAACCTTAAGACGCAACCGGCATAAACAAACGCCGCGAGCCGTTTTCCACCACTTCAAACGAACAAGCAAATGCGGCCTGCAAGATTTCCGGCTGCAACACGCTGTCGCTACCGCCTTGCCATGCCCGGCCATCTCCCAGCAACAGCACATGGCTGGCGTAACGCGCCACCAGATTGATGTCGTGACAAGCGGCGATCACCGCTTTTTGCGGCGACAGGCGGCGCAACAATTCCATCACCACGATTTGCGCCGCGGCGTCCTGATGCGCGGTCGGCTCGTCCAGCATGAACAACAGCGGGTCTTGCGTCAACAAGGTTGCCAAACCCACCCGTTGCCGCTCGCCGCCTGACAAGCGCATCACATCGTGGCTGCTGAAAGCGGCCATCCTGACCTGCTCCAGCGCCTGCATCGCCAGCGCCCGATCATCTTCCATGTCCCAGCCGAAACCGAACTGATAGGGATGACGGCCGGCGACCACCGCCGCCAGCACGCTGCTGGAAAATGCATCGGCCTGTTGCTGCGCCAGCAAGCCGCGCAGACGCGCCAGCTGCTGCGCCGAAGTGGTTTGTATATCGCGCCCCTGGATCAGCACGCGGCCGCCGGCCGGCCGCTTCAGCCCGGCCAATGTATGCAATAGAGTGGTTTTACCGATGCCGTTACGGCCCAGCACGCACCAGAACTGGCCCGGCGCAACTTGCCAGTCCAGCCCGCGGCACAAGACTTTATGGCCAATGCTTACGCTCAGTTGTTCGGTGCACAGCAAAGGAATTGTGGATTCGCTCATGGCACTCTCCTCATGCCTTGCTGCGCGAGAGCAGCCACAGGAATACCGGCACCCCGACCAGGGCGGTGATCACCCCTACCGGCAATTGCGTCGGCGCGACTGCGGTACGCGCCGCCAGGTCCGCCAGCGCCAGCGTAGCGCCGCCGGTCAGCACGCTGGCAGGCAACAGGATGCGCTGATCGTTGCCGACCAGCAGACGGATCGCATGCGGCACCACCAGGCCGATAAAACCGATCGTGCCAGCCACGGTGACAGCTGCTGCAGTCGCCAACGAAGCCGCACATAGAGTCAGCAAACGCAAGCGCAATACCGGCACTCCCAGCAGTTGCGCAAAACCCTCGCCACGCGCCAGCAGATTCAGCTGCCGCGCATTCAATCCGCTCCAACCCAAAATCAACACCAGCAGCACTGCCGCCGGCATCAACAAACGCCCGTCTTCCAGATCGCCCATCAGCCAGAACAGCATGCCGCGCAATTGGCCGTCGGGCGCCAGCGTCAGCACCAGGGTCACGATCGCACCAAAACCGGCTGCGATCATCACGCCGGTCAGAATCAAGCGATGGCCGCTATGCTGGCCGACATCGGGCAGACGGCGCAAAGCCTGGCGCGCCAGGCCGAACAGCAACGCGACCGCCAGCCCCGCCCCCAGCGCCGCGCCCAACGCCGCAGCAACGTCACCCATGCTTCCAAAGTGACTAGCCACCAGCAAGGCCGATAAAGCGCCAGCGGCGGAACCGCCTGACAAACCCAGCACATAAGGATCGGCCAGGGGATTGCGCAGCAAGACCTGCATCAACGCCCCGGCCAGAGCCAGCAAACCGCCAACCACGAACGCCGTCAGCGCACGCGGCAAACGCAAAGACAAATAGATTTGATCGGCCGCCAGCCCGCAGCCACTGCTGCCACAAGAAACCGCGAGCGCCAGCGCCAATGCTGCGAATACTGCCAGGCAGCACAGGATGGCGATGGCGCGGCGTAAAGTGGTGATGCCAGTCAATGGTTTG
>NZ_JAGQEG010000099.1 GCF_018305005.1 Collimonas silvisoli | reverse complement strand
CATTGCCGTGGATGCGGCCGCCGTCGCCGCCCAGCCGGCCGAGCGCGCCGACATTCACGCTGGAAGCCACCGCGCCGGTGATATTCAAGCTGCCGCCCAGGATATTGCTGGCGCCCTGGTAGGTATTATTGCCGGCCAGCGTCAACTGTCCGCTGCCGCTCTTGTTCAAGCCAGCGTCGCCGCCGATATCGTTCTTGAACACCGAGGAGGCGTTATCGAACTGGATATTGACGTTCGGCCCCAGCGCCAGCCGCTGATCGAACAGCGCCGGGCCGTTGACCGCCTTGCTGGCGTTGAGCAGCCCCCAGCCATAGGTGGCGGTATCGTGCATGTCGGTGGCGGTGGAAAGGATCGTCTGGCGGATCAGGTCGGCATTCATCCAGGGATAGGCTTGCTGCACCATGGCTGCCGCGCCGGTCACCGCCGGCGCGGCGAAGGAAGTGCCGAAGACCCGTGTGCCGCTGACGCTGGAGATGAAATCGCCGGCCGCAGCCAGGCACCAGTTGGCGGCAACGCCGCAGCGATTGGCGTAACTGGAAATCACCCCCGGCACCGTGTCGCTCACCGCATAACCGTTGCTGCCGCCGACGGCGTTGACTGCGGTGACCGCCAGCCAGCCGCTTTGCAGATCGCCAAACAGATTCGGCAGGCTGGCGCTCAGGCTGGGCTGAGCCGCACCTTCATTGCCGGTGGACCAGATAAACAAACTTTGCTGGGCCACATAAGGTTGGTACAGGGCATGCAAGGCAAGCGCTTGGCCGACCGAGGCGCCGACGGCGCTGATGCTATTGGACTGATTGAAAATCCGCGCGCCCTTGGCAAACAGGTCCTGGTATATCTGGTTGTTGAGCAGCAAGTCGTTGCCGGTGATGCCGGCCGCTGCCGCCTGCACGAACACGCCGGGGGCGACACCCAGAGTATTGCCGGCCAATGCTTGCACCACTTCCGTGCCATGCATATTGCCGTTAGCGCCGCCGGGGCTGTAGACCGTCTTGCTGATGCGTCCGGCGAATTGGGGATCGCTGACATCGAAATCGGTATCGACCACGCCGACTGTGACGCCCGCTCCAGTCAGGCCCAGCGTACGGGCAGCCTTGACATTGCTGGGGTCAAGTACGTTCAACATCGCCGGTGGCGCTGTTACCGCAGCGCCGCTGCCGGTGGCAGGCGACGGTGTAGTCGAAACCGGTGGTGTAACGGGAGTGGGCGGGGTGCTTGGAACCGATGGTGTAGCGGAATTGGGATTGCTGCTGCCGCCCCCGCCTCCGCCACAACCGGAAATCATTACCAGTACAGCAACAGAGATAATCGATAACGATCTCTGACGAGATGATTCTTTACCCATAACGCCTCCCCCATATGTGCATCAACTTCAACCCGATCAAGGATCGGCATATCGGTCTGCTGCTTTCACATACTCAGTCGCGCATCAATAGTAATAATCTCAACTTATTTCTATACGGCAATTAATTATGCGCTTGTTTGAGGTGTCATTTCAATATTTTATTTATTAATGGAAACTGTTTCTATATAGATACAGTGTTGATGGGTAAAAATTGGCAAGTCGCTACATCGCCATGAGGAACACATCTGAAAGGGAATAACGGAGGGAGTTTTATCCATCGACACAAGTGCCGGACTGTTCTGGCGCGCGCTGACAACTCGAACAGATTTGCTATGCACCAACATTTTCTCGAAATTGCTGGCGCATTTGTTATTATTACCGGCCGGCAACCGCACTTAAACCCACGGGCGCATGCACCGTCTCAAGCGCACACCCGTGTCAGCAAAACTTCAGGAGATAGACATGACGTTTACGGAATCGATCAAAGTCTGCTTTTCCAAATACGCCGACTTTAACGGCAGAGCCTCCCGCTCCGAATATTGGTGGTTCGCACTTTTTACAATACTGGTCTCATTGGCCGCCGGTGCAATCAGCGAATCACTCCGCATGGTGCTCATGGTTGCCACACTGCTGCCATCCATTGCGGTCGCAACGCGGCGCCTGCATGACACCAATCGCAGCGGCTGGCTGCAGTTGATCGCGCTGATCCCTATCTTGGGCTGGATCGCCATCATATATTTTCTGGTGCAGGAACCGAAGGAACCGAATAATTTCGGCGCGGCGACGGTTGATCCGAGCCTTCCGGAAACCTGAAAATCGTACAAGAACCATCTCTTCGACGCGTCCAGGCAGTTCAGCAACAACGGGAATTCCCTCGGAATTCCCGATTCACACCACCACAGGAATCCATGAAATCCGCCCTTCTTGTCATCGATGTTCAACGTGGTCTTTTTGATGAAACGCCACGCCCGTTCGAAGCCGATGCGGTAATAGAACGCATCAACAGCTTGACCGCCAGAGCCGGGGCTGCAGGTGTGCCCGTGGTCTTTATCCAGCACGAGGCCGGTTATATGGAATACAACTCTGCCGGTTGGCAACTCCAGCCGGGACTGCAAGTAAAGGAAAGCGACGTCAAACTGCGCAAAACCACGCCGGACTCCTTCCTCCGCACCGAACTCGAAGCATTGCTTGCCTCATGGCATACCGAGCAAGTCGTGATCTGCGGCTACGCTTCGGAATTCTGTGTCGACACCACTACCCGCCGCGCAGCCGCGCTTGGCTATCCGGTGACTCTGGTGTCCGATGCCCACACCACCCACGACAAGCCACATGCGACCGGGCTGCAGATACGCACGCACGAAAATGCGACGCTGCCCGACATCAGTAGTTTTGGTCCGGAAATCAAAGCGGTTGCGACCTCTGAATTGCATTTCGCAAATTAAATTATTGAGCAACACCATTCCTTCAACGAACGCGCAGAAACCGGGATCGGATAAGCGCGCATGAGAGGATGGTATTGACAATGAGAACCTGTTAGAATGCGGCCCTGTCCCGTATCGCAGGCAGTCGCTGTCGATACATGTTTTGCTGGTTTCTTCGAAACCGCAAAATTGCCCGAGTGGTGAAATCGGTAGACACAAGAGACTTAAAATCTCTCGCCGGAAACGGTGTGCCGGTTCGATTCCGGCCTCGGGCACCACGACACATTAAAGCAAATACACATAAAACGCCGCAAACCAAGTAAATACAAGGTTTGCGGCGTTTTTCATTAGAGCGAAAAATAGCAAAATACCACTAAATGCTGCTTTTCACTGTTACCATTTACGAAATTTCTACGAAAATATTACGAAATGGCGAACTTGAAGAAAGACGGAAACGTCTGGCGTGTGCAGGTCTATGTTAAAGGTGCCCGCGACTCCGGCACGTTCGCCACCAAAGCTCAGGCTAGTGCATGGGCGGCAATGCGAGAAACAGAACTTCGCAGTCAAAAAGAGACCGGCATCGTCGTCGGAAAAACGTGCCGCGATGCCTTTGATAAATACGAAAAGGAAATTTCTAAAGCCAAGCGCGGTTATCGATGGGAAGCACTACGACTTGACCTGCCCCCAACATTAGCTTCAATTTTTCCCTTGATGTTTTAGAGTGACGATATCAGCGTGGCGCCGCATTCCGTGGGGTCATCATGATAGGCGACGGCTTTACCGTGATGTTGGCGACTGCTATCGAGTGGCCTTATAGCAAACCGTCCCTTACACTTTGGACAAACGGTCATATCCCCGTCCAACGCCACTGCTACGCCCATCACCGTAAAACTCTCGCTCGCAGAAACGACCTCGCCGCCATGCGAGGTTTTATCGCCGAGCCGAATTACGCCTCGCCCTTCGACATCTTTCATTTTCTTACCCTTCCGCGAATCGTGAATATGCGATCTACGCACTAGCCTCTTGCGACATTTTGATCAGTGACATCATTGCTAGCAACCTGTTCTGTGCGACTTGAATTAATAACATCGTTGCGCGCAATAATTGCCTCATGGCCGCCACGAAATCCTTTGCGATAACGCCAGTAGCCGGTCGGCTCCATCAGACTTTTACTGAATCCCGCCATCGAATCATGAACGTAACCATCAAAAAGAGCCGCCAACGCATTAGGTGTATACGGTGCTTTTTGTGCCATGCTCAACACCGCCGGCGCTTCAGGATCCAGCGAACTCAATTCCTCCTGACGGAATTTTGCATCTTTCAGTTTGGCGCTGTTAGAGAACATCCCATTGAGAAACCCCTGAGACTTAGCGACATCTCCCCTGCTACCAATCACCCCGGCATCAGCAATCAATTTCTTATTGCAGTTGACCAGTAATTTGCGATCTTCCGCGTTTGCATTTTGAACGTGATGGAGATATTCATAGCTTTTGCAGACCTGCCAGCGCCAGTTCAGATAAGGTTGCGACCAATCGTGCATCTGGCGCGGGGTCATAGTCGACTCTGCCAGAAAATCATTGAACGCTTGCTCAACACGAGGATCGATCGCAAACGGATCATGACCAGTTGTCGTGTCTTTTGCATGCTCTTTACTAACTGGCACGCCGGCCGCAATTGCACACGCAAGCATATGATTGAGCGGGATCTGTGCCAGCTTGAGCGCATCACTTTCAAATTTTGTTTTGCCGACAGATATGCCTAGCTCAGCAGGCAGGTACCCGCCACCAACATCGCTATGCGAACCAGGATAGGCGAACTGCTGGCAATGCGGTGGCAGTACGCCGTCGACGCCAAGTTCATCCAGAGGGAAATTTTTACGCAACTCGTGCATAGCGACCATATGGACACAATTTTCTACCAGCGCAGGGATGCGCAGATTTTCAGGTGTCGCCCATCCACCATGTCCATCTGTGCTATTGGTAATCGCCCCCACTACGCCAGTCCAAAATCCCGCCGACGCTACTGTATCCATCAATCCAACAAAGCGCAGCCGTATGATCACACCGGCCAGCTTACCTCCAACCAGCAGCTGATCGAGCCACTGACAAAACACTCTCGCCTCTGCCGCACCACGTGAAAAACCGAACACATCAATAAAGCATTCCTTCACGTCCGGCTTACCATGTGATGCCAATTTCTTTTCAAGCAGACTCGCTTGACGCTTCAAAAAATCTTCGCGTGGGCCTTTTCCGTAAAGCTTGGGCATCAGCAGCCCTTCGCTCACACCTAGTTTTTTAAGCGCCTTCTGCTCATCCTCATCGGACACTATCGCACCATTGCGACACAGAGCTTTAACTTGCGTTGGATTGAAAAACATTTCACCGTCGTAAGCGCATCGATGTATCGCATTAAATACCGCCAACAAACCATACAAAACACGCCCTTCACAACCGATGCCAAAACCATTGCCGAAGGTGCTCTCCCCTTCTTCGCCGATTTCTGGGAAAGGGGTGCCGACACCATTGACGTAACTACGGTAAAAGTGCTCAGACGGATTTTCAATGTATGCGTCGAACAGCCTGACGATATTGCTATGACCAAATTTCGGCTTATCGTTGTACATATTATTGTTGGTGCCATCAAAGAACAGACCCAAATGCATGTTAACCTCACAGTTCCCACTATCCAGACTATGCTTTGGCACGATTCGCACAATCCCTGCAACCGGCGCTTGACGTGTTGGCGCAACAGCACATTTGATCTCCTCACTCATCGCCAGTCCCCATGTTTTTTGTCATATTCTTTCCCTTGGCGAATTTTCTCTGCCACTTCCGCTTCAGTGAAGAGTTCGTTGATGCGTGTGCCTACTGTCGCACTATCAGCTGCATGCTGGTCATTGCTCTGGATTGGATGCCGTTTCCCTTCAGGATAAATATCACTTACTACCACGCGCACTTTGCCACCAGCGAAAAAATGGACGAAGAGCTGCCCCGGTTCGTCATATTTTTCAATCGGGACCTTGGCCTTGTATATTCCTTCGGAGGTAACACTTTTGTAATTACCAGCATCAATCTCCGCTCGATTTTCTTTGCTCCAGTCCCCGACTCCCCATCGCACCTCTACGGTCAAACCCGGTCGCCATTGTTTGGGAATCGCCACGCAACAAACGGTGCTACCGCCGCCGCCTCCACGCCCGACATTTCCACCGCTGCCGCCGTCGACATAGAAATCTGAAATATTAAAATTCGGCCCTATGTGCTGAACGCCAGTCAGGCCGACAGGTGTGGATCGTTCGCCCCCACTGGCGGCTTGAACGCTGGCACAACCAGCAAAAACAAGTGCTATTAGAGAGATCGCCAGCATGCGCAGCCAGCCAAATCGTATATTTGAGTGCAACAATCGCATTAGATTTTTCCTAGTGATGAATTTCTGTTTGAACGTAGATGGACATTGCCAGCGTATGCAGCCAGCTAAATCTGACTTTTGAATGAGTCAGTCTCATCGCTCTTCTTCTTGATTATCAGTTGCAGTTCGAACGTAGGTGCCTTTGACGATTCCACCTTCATCTTCTACGATTAACTGATTAGGCTTATTCGAATCAACACTTACTGCAGCCGTTTTGAATGCTTGAGATAATTTACCCAGCTCCAATATTGCCACAACGATTTTTGTTTTCTTGCCATCCACTTTGAACCACTTGCGTTCAAGCTCTATTGTGGGAAAAGCCAAACCTATTTCAGTAACTTCAACACCTTTCCATTCCTGCGTTTGCCTGTCGGCTAAGAAGACCCGGCCTGAACTACTGGTTTTCGCGCTACGAATTTTCCCATTCGAGAATTTAAAATCGACCTCGACATCTTGCCATCGCATTCCGAATTTCGGAGTACCTGCTACAAGCCCCATCAGGACAGGTCCCTGAGCACCCTTCGTAAAATCAGAATCAAGCTGATCAATTTGCTGAATTTCGCTAAAATATGGCGGTGACTGATCTGCAATCAAATAAACTTGATTCCCTGTCACAGACCAAGTCCCATCCGCCTGTGCGTCCGTGCCGCCATACATAGCAGCATATTTAAAGTGATGATCGACTTGCAGAATAATATCTGCTGCGGCCTCACGTGCACCTTTCAGAGAGTAATGCCCTACTAGCGACGAACCGACATTCATATCAGTTGCTTGCCCCAATACGGGCATGAACTGTGCGAATAGGGCAACAGCGAAAGTACAAGGTTTAAATAATCGGGAGAGATTCATAGCACCTTTTATTTTATTTAATATGCATTACGTGAGTGATTCGGGTAAACATCAGTAACGGAGTGCCGCTTGTCGCAAATCCTGGCAAATGGTGGCAGTATTTTTTTGTGCGAGTATGCCGAACAGACTGGAATCCTTAAGTAATTCTCCGTGAGAGTCAAAAATGGCGCTGGCGAGTGAGAACAACACCGCACTGTCGAAGTGTCCCGCAGCTTGCCAAACACGCCACGCTTCGCTGGCCCAACGATGCTGTTCTGCCAGATTGCCGGGCAAGATCTGACCATAACGCATACTTTGCACGTTGCCAATCAACTGATCTGCTGCAGCCGACTCTCTCAAACTCTCGACTTGCTGGATAGTTAGAACGAAGGGTGTAGCCACCACGTCTTGCTCCATGTCGGCTAGCGGCAAGGTAGTCATTGCTCCTACTCGTTGATGAATGCACCAGCGCACCATGGGACCTGCGAAAGTAGCCCATTGTGCAGGACTGAGCATCGTTGCCAACGCGGGCAAGATGCAGCAATCCGCGAAACGCAGCGTCAGCTCTTTTCCTGCTTCGGTCCGTACAAAAATGAAATGACGCAAATGTTGCGCCAATGCCTCATGCGACAGCGCTGTATCGATGATGGAAACATGCAGTTGTGGCCGCTTGGCATTGACCAGCGCCATCACATATTCAAGCTGTCCAGCCCATTCGGCAGCTTCTATGTCAATTACCAACGGGCTAACCGCCGCGGCGGGATCTTTGTAGACGGGTATCAGCCAGTCCGGGCGCGCATCAGGCGCCATGGGCAAGAATTTTTCTGCGCCACCCAGCATGGCGCTGTCTAGCAGAACAAAAGAGGAGATTTTAGGCAGTGTCTCGGTCATAAAGGGCGCGCGAATGGGTTGTTGGCTTTGGCCGCTTTCAACAGGCAGGGAATACAGATGTCATGGTCCGGCAACTGCCCCGGAAACTGAATTGGTCTGTTCTGCGGAGGAAAGGTCTGGTGATTGGCTGCGTGCATTTCATGGCCGCCTGAAGTATAGCCTTTGATGCCGTCTGCACTAATCACCAACTCACTGCCGCCGCCGTTGATGCGTACGCCTTTTTTACCCTTGAGATTGATCCAGTCGGTCGTACTGATAATATCCAGAACCTTTTGCGCCAGCAGTTCCATGTCATCGCTTTGCGCCTGGATCTGTACCTTGCCGCTGGCGGCAATCAGTTTGATGCCGAGCTTGTGAACAAATACAGACCATTTTTCCTTGATGCTGGCATAGAACGATTTTCCAGCAGCGAGGGACACGTGGCCGCCAGTCGTCAGTGCCAGATGTTCGCCGCTGGCGATATGGGTCGATGCTGCAGTCGTGGTTTCGATCCCGCTCGGACTCGCCAGCACCAGATGCGGTTCGACCAGTTCAGGAAATGTACCGGCGCCGCCGGCGCTGCCTTTGATGGCGTCGTTTTGCGCTTTGATCGCCTTGGCGACATCGCTCTGGTCCGCATCCTTATCTTGCGCCTGATGTTGTTGCGCCAGGCCGGCCAGCTGCTCGTGCAAGTCCCGGCTCTGCGTCAAGCGCGAAACCGTCTCGCCCATATCCGTGATATGACTGGCTGCCTTGGTCCTGGCATGAGTGCTGATCAGCATCCCCTTGGAACGGACTACGCCGACGCCATCCGATCTCAGTTCAAACCCTTCTCCTCTAGCATCCTTGCGTCCGGCGTTGTCTTCGATGCGCGTGATGTAGCCAAGAGAAAGTTGACTGTGTTGATGATCGCTTTTTATCTGCGTTTGTATTTTTCCATTGGAATCGTCAAAGATGACATGCCCGCTACGTCCCCCTGGGGAGTTGCCGCCATTCGGCGTCAGTTCCCGGCTGCGCATGCCACTCAGCGCCTGCTGCGTCGGCAAGGTCCAGGCCGGCATATTGTTTTGATTGATCACCGATCCGGTAATGATCGGACGATCGCAATTGCCGTCCAGTTTTTGCACAATCACGGACTGCCCAATGCGCGGTAACGCGATGAATCCCTGCTGCGCGCCGGACCAGCCGCTGGCAACACGGATCCAGGCAGAACAATTTTCGTCATTCTTGCCGACTCGGTCCCAGTGAAACATCACCTTCACACGGCCAAATTCATCAACGTGGAGATTCTCTCCTTTCGGGCCTGTGACGGTGGCAGTCTGGATGCCGAAGTCTTTGGTGTCCTGGCTGTTGTAGCCGCGACCGGGGCGCCATGGAATTTTCTTGCGAATGCACACCAGGGAATTGCTATAGTCAGCAATCACGTCCGCGTCTTGCAGATAATTATTGGTCGCATGATGCGTCACGCTGACGATCAGGAACTCGTGATCTTGTTCGTCGCTGTTGTGCGACTGATTTTCCGAAAAATGACCGGTCAAGCGGAACCAGCGTCCCGGCATGGCATAGCGATTATTGCCGCTGCCCTCGAAGTATTTACCTGGGACCTCGATTTCCTCCATGCGTATCTTGCTGATGCGCTCACCGTCCTGCTGATCGACAAAGCCATAGGCGCCGGCATATTCGTAGGACTCCACCTGCGGCACCGTACCCTGCTTGTTGACGGTGGGGGTGCTGGCTTCTTTCGTGCGCGGATCCTTGAAATCATAGGCCGCCAAAGCAGCATTCGACGCTGTGAATTGCCGAACCGGCGACCAGTTCCCAATGGCGTCTTCTTCAATCGCGCCGGCATGACGTTGAAATGGAATTTCTGACCGGCCGTCAATCGGTGCGGCATCGGTCGATCTGTCTGAGAGCACCAGCTGATGCCCCTTGTTGCTGTGCTCGTACCAATAATGCCAGCCCAAATATTCCCAGCGGCGATGCAGATAGTTATGCTGCGTTTCATTGCATAGAAACGCATCCGTCATAATCGGGTCGGTATCGTGCAGCTTGGAATCCCACACGGCATAGGCGCCATAGCCTGAAAATATCTGCTCGGTCTGATCGTGCAGCGATTTATTGTGGAAGATGTAGTTATCTTTGCGCGCCGTCAGGAAATGGAGCCACGGCCCCAACGTGGCGTCATAGAAGGCGATGCTGCCATCGGTACGTTTGAGCCGCACCGTATGGATGTAGCCCGTGAAGCAGCGCATCGATCCGTCACCGCGTACCAACTCCACACACAGCAATTTCCCGTGCAGATCCTTGAGGGGTATCAACGCGTCGTCCGACAGCAATTCGATTTGATAAGAAAAATCCCTGCTTAAACTTTCGACTGCTTCGAGCTTATTAATCAGCAGCTCGGCCTGTGGACCGTCGTTATTGACGAACGAAACCCGCAGGATACGTTTATTTTGTCTGCCGTCGATCAAGCTTTGCAGCGTTCGAATTGCATTGGCCATGCATGCTTCCTGTAGTTGTGTAGCGTTTCGTCGCGAAGTTCAAGAGCACGGCTTTGCCATGCCCATATTAGGGCGTTGCTTGTCTGTTGCCGGGGAAACAATTGTCTAGCGTTCAATCCTACATCTATGGCACAAGAGCAACTGCAAACGATTGTGTCGGCGTTACTAGCGCGCAACATTGTATCATCGATAATACATTATTATTGTTTTGAGGCCCGGCGCGCAGTCATCCCCCCGCCACGCCTGCCCGCTAAATTGGTCGATTTCGACTCAAATTTTTTGAAGTGACGCACATAGGGGAAACCTGCCGTCTCAGGACCAGAATGCGTCGAAAAAAAGTGACGCAAAATGACGCACCTGGAGGGGTGAAAGTGCGCTCTTGGCGTCGGCGATGAAAAGCTGATTTTAGGTTTGACCTCGGGGAAAAGGTAACATTGGTAACCTGCCCTATTTTTCGTTTATAAGTACCTGATTTATATAGGTTTAGGTGGTTACCTTTGAAAGGTAATTTTCGGTAACCTCAAAGGTAACTTATATCTAAGTCATTGATATATATAACTATTATTTTTTAGCTATATTACCTTCTACTATGGTAACCATGTTACCCCAAGGTTACCCCGAAGTTATCTTTTGTCGAAACCTGCAAAGCCTTATGCCACAAGGCTTTGCGGCCGATTTTCAAAAAAGGTTACCAATGTTACCGTTTTCCCGAGGGGTATTTTATTTTAGCGACCGGCTACACTAAAGCTTAAAAGTTGCTTAATATCCATGCTCCTAAGCTCACCGCTGTGAATCTCCCAGGCTTTACTAGACACTTTTGAGGAAACAGGCATGATATTGAAAAAAAAGTTTGAAATGATGTTGCTCGCAGCAGCAGCTACGCTCCCAATGCAAAGCCATGCCGCCGAGCCGAGCACCACACTGGTAGGTGCATTGTCGTCTTGTCAGAATAATTTCTTCGCGATGGTTGGCGCCAAGCGCGATGCATTGGAAAAGCTAACCACCATCAAGCCCATCTCGGACGCGATGGCTTTTATTCCCGTCCAGGATCGTGTCAACGAGAAAGCTTCGGTGGTGCAATTCTCTGCTCCTTACCAGGATGGCAAGGTAGCACTCACCGGATACTTCGATGAGATCGTGGACCTGGCGACAGCCGGAAAATACTACTCGTGGGGGTTCCTTGTCCACGGCAATGTTCGTGATGTCGCAAAGCAGCTAGTACCGGAGATTTACGAAGCCGGCCGGCTGCGGAAAGCCGGCGACGTATATGTGCGTTCCGATGTGTGGAAAGACGGCCATTGGCAAAAGAACGACCAGCTTGCCGGTGGCACGATTCCACAGCCGGGCACAGTGGAACGCGTCTTGCTGATTGAAGACGCAGCTCCGGATTTTCCAGGTGCCGTTCGAGTCGGTTGCTCCTTGCAGGGCAGCGTAACAGTCGAGATGCTAAAGTCCGAGCGTCCGGATATTTGAGCATTTGACTGACTACAAGCAGATTCCCTTGGCCGGAAGGGGTTACGAGGACTATCTTAAATCAATTGAATTACGAATTTTTTACGAACAACAAGCGTAACCAATTGATATTAAATAGTTTCAACTTCCGGCTTCGGGCACCAAGAACATATCCCAAGCATTCCAAAGAAGTCCGGAAACCCGCATCAAGCCTCGCGCTGAAGCGGGTTTTTTGTCTAACGCATGGCGTCCGCTCTGGTGGTATTCATAGTGGGCAGCGAGACTTTTGTGCCTCGCTCGGCGAGAGTCCGCTAACTACTCCATGGACAAGACACGCATGGATATCAAATCCGGCTCATTGTTTTATTGCGAGCTAAATTTAATGCAACTGCCTTTTGAGGTCGGCAAGCTCACTGTGCGCATGTACCACGGCAGTCCTTACCTTGGCGTCTACCCCAACAGCACCTTGCAGCGCCTGCTCGGCCCGCCCGCCTATTTCTTCAAGATCGTCCACGCAACGACGTATGCTCTTGTCATCTTGCGAATCAAAAATCTTCTTCGCCTTAGACGTTTGTTGCTCCCACTGCATGACGCAATCTTTCAAATTTTGCGGCAGTTTTGCACTAGCCTGGCAGGCAGTTGCGGCTTCTTCGATATCGTGTTCAATGCGGCCGAAGCGCCGCTTGATCTCACTATGTTGTAGCATGATGTAACTCCTTTTCAGCTGTTAACTATGCAAACAATACGTGCTCTCAGACCACAAAATTCGTCTCGATGAATACTGACTGAACCGATTGACAGGATTTTTTCGCGGCCCGCTTTATTTGATAAAAGCAAGTAACCGAAGTTCAAAGAACATCAGGCAGATTTACATATTTTTGATTGACGAGGATAGTTTTTACGAAGAAAACTTATCATGGTTCACAGCCATTTTCTGCTGGTAAAAATTCAACCCGCTACCATATATTTCCGCATCAACAATGCTTCACCTGCCACCCAACCGCTGCCAGCACAAAGAACCAGATCTGTCAAGGTGGCCAATTTGATCTAGAATTTCCCCCTTCACCTCAAGGAGAAACGCCAATGAGCCCGTTAGCCGCTATCACAGCAATCCTTAGCGCGTTATTAATTGGGGCAATGAGTCCAGGTCCCAGTTTCGTGATTGTTGCCCGCAACGCTATCGGCCTGTCGCGCCGCGATGGCTTGGCCACGGGGCTATCGGCATGGGAATAGGATCTGAAAGCCTTTTTCTTTGAATGGGATTTGTCTCTGTCGAATCAATCAGAGAAGGCCGCAGACGGCACCAATACCGCACCTTCCATCAAGCGGCGCGCGCTGCGACTCATGACGGCTTTGGTTACCACCCACGCGCCGTCGCGTTGCTCTGCCTCGGCGCCGACAGCCACACTGCCGGAGGGATGGCCGAAACGGACCTTGCCGTTCGCCTGGCTTGGCATCAAGCGGTTGACGATGGTGCCGGGAATGACGGCGGCGACAGCGATTGCTACCGCCCCGGTTCCGGTCATCGCGTGATGCAGTTTTCCCATTGAAAAAATACGTGCACTGATATCGAGCGCGGCAGGGTCGATATGCTTGCCGCTTGATGCCACGTAGGCCAACGGCTTGGCGACGAAAGCCAGTTTTGGCGTATGCGGCCGCAGTTGCGTTGCTTCGTCTGCGGTCTTTGCCAGTCCCATCCGAACTGCCGCATGAGCCCGAATCGCTTCCACCTTTTGCAGCAATCCGGCGTTGCCATTCACGTCACGCTGCAATTCAGCTCCCGTCAGCCCGAGCGTTGCAGCATCCACAAAGATGGCCGGATTACCGGCATTGATCATGGTCAATGCGACCTGCCCCACGCCGGGTACATCGAGCATGTCGATCGGCGCTCCAGTCGGGAACATGCCGCCTGCGCCATCTTCATCGCCATCGCCATCGCCGCCCGGATCCAGGAATTCAATTTTGATCTCGGCCGCCGGGAAAGTAACGCCGTCCAGTTCGAAATCGCCCTCTTCCACCACCGCACCGTCTTGCATCGGCACGTGGGCGATGATCTTGGCGTTGATGTTTGCCTGCCAGATGCGGACGGTGGCGACGCCGTCGCACGGCGCATCCAGCAGGCCTTGCGCAATGGCAAACGGGCCAACCGCCGCGGTCAGATTGCCGCAATTGCCTGACCAGTCGATCATCGCCTGGTCGATGGCGACCTGGCCGAACAGGTAATCGACGTCGCAATCTTCGCGCAAGGAGCGGCTGACCAGCACCACCTTGCTGGTGCTCGAAGTAGCGCCTCCCATGCCGTCAATTTGCTGGCCGTAGGGATCCGGGCTGCCAATCACGCGCAGCAACACGCGCTCGCGCAATGCCGGATCGGCCGGCAGCCAATCCTTGCAAAAGAACACCCCTTTGCTGCTGCCGCCGCGCATATATACGGCTTGAATTCTGAACTGTGCCAAGACTGTCTCCTAAGATACGCCCGGCCATGGTATCAGTGTTTCATCGATGCTGACGGCCCGGACGCACCGTTGCTTGCCCCCAGAGATAGCAGACGTTGCGCCATGCAAAACACAAACAGCAGCACGCCGATGACGATTTTGGTCCACCACGAACTCAGTGTGCCATCGAACGCGATCAAGGTCTGGATCAGGCCGAGGATCAGCACGCCAGTCAGCGTGCCGGCGACGTAGCCATAACCGCCGGTCAGCAAGGTGCCGCCGATCACCACTGCGGCAATCGCATCCAGCTCCGTGCCCTGTGCATGCAGGCCGTAGCCGGACAGCATGTAAAACGAAAACAAGACCCCGGCCAAGGCTGCGCAAAATCCGCTGAATGCGTAGACCATCACCTTGGTGCGCCCGACCGCCAGCCCCATCAGCAGCGCCGACTGCTCATTGCCGCCAATGGCATAAACCGCGCGTCCGAAACGGGTGTAGTGGGCCATGTAGATGGCAAGTCCCAGCATCAACATGGCGATCACCGCGCTAGGCGAAACGAATGCGCCAAACATTTCTATGCGCGCTTGCGACAACGTTACGTACAGGGATTGGTCGATTGTGATGGAATTGATGCTGATCAGATAGCACAAGCCGCGTGCCAGGAACATGCCGGCCAAGGTCACGATGAATGCCTGCAATTTAAAAAAATGAATCAGCGCTCCCATCAGCGCGCCGAACGCACTGCCGATCAGGAGCACGCAAGCGATCACCAGCAACGGCGGCCAGTGCCACGATTGCAGCATATACGCGGAGATCATGGTGGTCAGCGCCAGCACCGAGCCGACCGACAGATCGATGCCGCCGGATAAAATGACGAAGGTCATGCCAATCGCAATCACCAGCAGGAAGGCATTGTCGATCAGCAGATTCAACACCACCTGCAAGGAAAAAAAACCGTTATAAGCGAACGCCCCCAGAGCGAACATCGCGATCAGCAAAGCGACAGTTGCCAGCGAAGTGAAATAAGGCGACGAAATAGAATGGCGCAGGAGTTTCATGATTTTTTACGATTGACAATGCGCGAGCGGGAAGCGGCGCTGAACAGCCCGTCTCCCAGACTGCGAAACTCCGGCGATTGCGACAAACACACCGCGAACACCACCACCGATTTCACCACCATATTCACTTCCGGCGGCACCCCCATCGAATAAATCGTATAAGTCAGCGCCTGGATAATCAATGCGCCGATAGCGCTGCCGACCAAACTGAATTTGCCGCCGGCCAGAGAAGTGCCGCCCAGCGTCACCGCCAGGATCGCATCCAGCTCCAGCAACAGGCCGGCGTTATTCGCGTCCGCGCTCTTGATATTGGAGCTGATCATCAATCCGGCGACACCGGCGCAGGCGCTGCAAAACATGTACACGAAAAAGATCAGGGCGGCGGTCCTGATGCCGGCCAGCCGCGCCGCCACAGGGTTGATGCCGACCGACTGGATGAACAGGCCGAGCGCGGTTTTGCGCATCATCAGCGCGACCGCTAAAAACACACCGATGGCGATAAACAGGGAAAACGGCAAACCGAACAGATAGCCGCTGCCGATATAGAAAAACGGCTTGTAATACACCGTGACGATCTGGCCATCCGTCAGTAATTGCGCCAGTCCGCGCCCGCCTACCATCAGGATCAAGGTCGCAATAATCGGCTGCAAACCGAGCGTGGCGACCAAAAAGCCATTCCAGACGCCGCATAGAATGGCGGCGCCCATGGCCGCCGCAAGCGCCCATACCATGGGAATGCGGCTGGCGTATTCCGGCACGCCGTTATGCATTTCCACCGTACCGCCTATCAGCAAGGCGGCAACCGTGCCGGCAATGGCGACCACCGCGCCCACTGAAATATCGATGCCGCGTGTCGCAATCACCAGAGTCATGCCCAGCGCGGTCAGTATCAACGGCGCGGCGCGGTTGACGATATCGATCAGGCTGCCATATAAATGGCCGTCCTTCCATTCGAGCCGGAAAAAGCCCGGGATCATGAAAAAATCCAGCGCCAGCAACAGCGCCAACGCCGCCAACGGCCGCAGCAGCGGGTGACGCAGTAACATCCGCAAGCGCGCCGGCCCGGCTAAGCCAGTGCTGCGTCGCAATTTGGCATCAGCCGCGGAATCGGGATTCAACATGATGCTCATGTGCACTCTCCGGCAATCACCTGCAGCACCGATTCGTCGTCGAGTTCGCCGCGCAGGTATTCGCCGCAAGCCTGGCGATCGCGCAATACCAGCATGCGGTCGCTGCAGCGCAATACCTCGGGAATTTCGGAAGAAATGAACAGGATCGCCATGCCCTTGCGGCACAGGGCGATTACGTGATCCATGATCTCTTGCTTGGCGCGTACATCGATGCCGCGTGTCGGCTCGTCCAGAATCAGCATGGCGGGATCGGTGGCAAGCCAGCGCGCCAGCAATGCCTTTTGCTGGTTGCCGCCGGACAGCGAACTGATCGGCGTCTCGCTATCGGGCGTCTTGATGCCCAGCCGTTTGATATAGTCGTTGGCGATCGCTTGCTGGCGTTTGCGCGGAATTACGCGCAGCAAGCCGGCCCGCGCCTGCAGCGCCAGGATGATATTTTCACGCACCGACAACGCAAGTATTGCGCCTTCTGCTTTTCTGTCTTCTGAACAAAAGCCGATGCCGGCGGCAATGGCGTCGCGCGGCGAGTGGAATCTGACGGCTTTGCCCTTCACACATAGACTGCCGCTGTCGGCCTTGTCTGCGCCGAACAGTAGCCTCGCGGCTTCGGTGCGGCCGGAGCCAAGCAAACCGCATAAGCCGAATACCTCGCCCGCATGAAAATCCAGATCCAGCGGCGCCAGCACGCCTTTGCGCCCCAATCCACGCGCTTGCAGCAGCAGCTCGCCGCCGGCTGCCGCGCGCCTCTCCTGGTCTGCACCGGGCGCCTCCTTATCCGCTGGCGACTGCACGCCGACCATTTTATTGACCAGATCGAAGCGGCTCAAAGCACTGGCCGGATATTCGCCTTCAAGCACACCGTTGCGCAAGACTGTGATGCGGTCGGAGATTTCGTAAGTCTGTTCCAGGAAATGTGTCACGAACAGGATCGCCATGCCCTGCCCGCGCAGTTTGCGCAAGACATCGAACAGCAAACGTACTTCGGCCTCATCCAGGCTGGAGGTCGGTTCGTCGAGAATCAAGACTTTGGCAGACACGCTCAGGGCGCGCGAAATCGCCACCATCTGCTGGATCGCCAGCGGATACCGGGCCAGCGCGGCCGTCACATCGATATGGATCTGCAGATCGCCCAGCAGGCGTTGCGCCTGCTGCTGCATGGTTCTCCAGTCTATGCCGAGGTGTTTTCTTGGATAGCGGCCGATAAAGATATTTTCAGCAACCGACAAATTAGGACACAGATTGACTTCCTGGTACACGGTGCTGATGCCCAGGTTCTGCGCCTCCAGTGTAGAACACGGCTGGACGATTTGGCCGGCCAGCCGTATCTCTCCGCTGTCGGGTGCATAGACGCCGGTCAACACCTTGATCAGGGTCGACTTACCCGCGCCATTTTGCCCCATCAACGTGTGAACTTCACCCGGATACAAGCGCAAAGCGACGTCGCTCAGCGCTTTGACGCCACCGAATGCCTTGTGTATGCCGTTTAATTCCAGCGCCGGCACGACACCGTTCACTACTTGAGCAGCAGCGCTTGTCAGCGCGCCGGTTAGCGTTTCGTTCATCCCAAAAATTCAGTATTTACGGTTTGGGAATTCTTTCGCTGCCACTTCGGCCGGGAACACGCTTTCCTCAGTCGTAATGCGTTTAGGCACGGTTTCGCCGGCGATCACCTGTTTCGCTATTTTCATCAGTTGCGGCCCAAGCAGCGGACTGCATTCGACCGTGACGTTGAGCTTGCCAGCCATCATTGCTTCAAACGCGCCTTTGACGCCATCGATTGAAATCACCAGGATGTCGATGCCCGGCTTCAAACCCGCCTCTTCGATCGCTTGGATCGCACCGATCGCCATGTCGTCGTTATGCGCGTATAAAACATTGATCTTCTTGCCGTCGGTTTTGAGGAAGGCCTCCATCACTTCCTTACCCTTGGCGCGGGTGAAATCGCCGGATTGCGAGCGCATAATCTTCAGATGCGGATTGGCGGCGATGGTTTGTGCGAAACCGGCCTTGCGGTCGATCGCAGGGGCAGAACCGACTGTGCCTTGCAACTCAACGATATTGATATCGCCGGCGGGCATGGTCTTGGCCCGTTCCAGCAGCCAGCGGCCGGCGCGGCGGCCTTCTTCCACGAAATCCGAGCCGATGAAAGTCACATACAGAGATTTGTCGCTGGCGTCGACCGCGCGATCGGTCAGGATGACCGGGATCTTGGCGGCTTTCGCTTCACGCAAGACGGTATCCCAGCCCGACTCCACCACCGGAGAAAACGCAATGACATCGACCTTGTGGGCGATGAAGGAACGAATCGCCTTCACCTGGTTTTCCTGCTTTTGCTGAGCGTCGGCGAATTTCAGGGTCACGCCAGCCTGTTTTGCGGCATCCTTGATCGATGCGGTATTCGCGCTGCGCCATTCGCTCTCGGCGCCGACTTGGGAAAAGCCCAGCACTAGCGGCTTTTCAGCATATGCGCTGGCAGCGATCCCCAACCCCAAGCCGAAACAAAGGGCCGCACTCAATACCGTTCTGCGTGTCATTTTCATTGCTGGTCTCCGTTTTTATGTTTTTAGATAGATAAAACGTGTGAAAGGCGCGACCCATACTAGGAGGAAATCCAGCCATTTTCCAATGAAATTTTTGATGATTCAGATACGTGTTTGAGTATCTGTTTGCCGCGGCGTCTTTACCATCGAAGAATTTTGGACAAAAAAAAGCCCGCTAACTTTCGTTGCGGGCTGAATCCAAACCTTATGAGGTGTTGGAGGAGACAGAGCCACTATATCGCGCTGCAGCATATCCGTCTGCTTGATTGTTGTGATAACAGATATTCACCATGCAAATAGTGCGGCGAGGCGCTAATGCCGTTCAGTTAAGACTGAACGGCATTTTTGTTTTAAGTGTTGTAAACGCAATTGGAGGCTGTTAACCTGCGTCCATGCTTGATGACGCGATCCATTTTATGACTGAAGCTCAGGAGGCGCCCAACTGGGAGCGCCTGGGGCAGCATTTACCATATGAGTGGATAGAGCAGGCAATCAATTACACCGGCAAGGCGAGCATCCGGCACCGTCGCCTCCCAGCCGAGCAGGTGGTCTGGCTGGTAGTTGCCTTGGCGCTGTATCGGCATCAATCCATCAGCGAAGTCATCGACGATTTGGATCTGGCCCTGCCGGATGCCCAAGCTCCGTTCGTCAGCAAGAGTGCGGTCGCGCAAGCACGCCAGCGACTTGGGGCGGCGCCGTTGCAAGCGCTGTTTGAGTTATCCGCCCGCGCGTGGTGCGATCAGGACAGCAAACACTACCAATTCAAGGGCTTGAGGTTGTTCGCCATGGACGGCACAACCTTAAAAACGGTTGATACGCCAGAACACCGTCAGCATTTTGGCGCCCAACGCTACGCCTGCGCCGTGTCGAGCTATCCTCAGATACGCGGGGTCACGCTAACGGACGTCTCGACGCACCTGATTCGCAGTGCTGCCTTTGGTCCCTACGGTACGCACGAAATGCAGTATGCCAAAGAACTGGTTTCCTCTATTCCCGACGATTCCCTCACGGCCTTTGACAAAGGCTTTTTGTCGGCGGAAATCTTATGCAACTTAACTGGCCGGGGCAACAATCGCCACTTCATCATTCCAGCCAAAGCCAACACGAAATGGGAAGTGCTAGAG
>NZ_JAGQEG010000098.1 GCF_018305005.1 Collimonas silvisoli | reverse complement strand
AAACAGATTCGGCAGGCTGGCGTTCAGATTCGGTTGCGCCGCACCGTCATTGCCGGTGGACCAGATAAACAAACTTTGCTGAGCCACATAGGGCTGGTACAAGGCGTGCAAGGCAAGCGTCTGTCCGACCGAGGCGCCGACGGCGCTGATGCCGTTGGATTGATTGAAAATCCGCACGCCCTTGGCGTACAGATCCTGGTACATCTGGTTATTGAACAGCAGGCCGTTGCCGGTAGTGCCGGACGCTGCCGCCTGCACGAACACGCCGGGGGCGACGCCCAGGGTATTGCCGGCCAATATCTCCGTCACTTCCGTGCCGTGCATATTGCCGTTGGCGCCGCCGGGGCTGTAGACCGTCTTGCTGATGCGTCCGGCGAATTGGGGATCGCTGACATCGAAATCGGTATCGACCACGCCGACCGTGACGCCCGCTCCGGTCAAGCCCAGCGCACGGGCAGCCTTGGCATTGCTCGGATCAAGTACGTTCAACATCGGCGGCGGCGTCACTATCGGCGCAGGGGTTGCCGCATTGCCGCTACTGTTATCCGGTATGGGAGTTGTAACGGGTGGTGTGGTTGGCACCGCGGGCGCCGGCGTGCTGGCGTTGCTGCTGCCGCCGCCACCGCCCCCGCCGCACCCTGAGATCATGACCGACACGGCCATTGCGATCATCGATAACGAATATCGAGCAGACAGTTCCTTGTTCATGACATCCTCAGAATATTTGCTTCTATCATTGGCCTGACAGGCCATCCGTTTACTGTATTAACGGACGTCGCCGGGCTTTCTTGAACAGCAAATTACGAGTTTGTCGGGAGCTGCGTCCTTACATTTTTATTCCAGAAAAAGCGGTTTCCAACAGCTGAAAAACAGCTGCTAAACCGCGATACCCCGCATCACCAGACCGACCCAATGCGAAGTGGATTCATCCACGCCGGATGATCTTTTTCCGACACCGTCGCCCTTGCCCAGGGATGAGTTGTAAACCAGCTTCTTCGCGCGTCGCGCCAGCCTCTGCTTGATGCGTCCGGTTTGCTGATCGCCGTACGCAACGATCTCGTGGAACATGGATTTCAGCAACGGATCGTCGTACATCTCTTGTTCCAGCTGACGCCAGATGTCGCACTCGTTCCAGCGCCGGAAGCGCATATAGGTGGTATTCCATTTGCCAAACTCGGCAGGCAGGTCGCGCCATATGGATTTATTGTCGATGATCCAAAGCACCGCATCGATAAACAAGCGATTATCCCGGCCCTTGGCGCCAGGATCGCCCTGTTTGCCGATCAATAAAGGTTCCAGTTTTTGCCATTGACTATCTCGAATTTTCATCTTTAAAGTCCTGTCTTCATTTGTCTATGCCGTCACTGCGTCAGACCAGTTCGGCGGTGTCAAACAAAGCCATGTCTGCGCTGCACATGAGCTTTTCTATATCGATCAAAATCAGCATGCGTTGTTCCACCGTACCCAGGCCGCTGAGATACTCGGCGGATAAGGCGGCGCCGAACTCAGGCGGCGGCTTGATTTCGTCGCGGCCCAAAGTAAGCACATCGGATACGCCGTCAACCAATATGCCGACCACGCGCTCAGCGATATTCAAGATGATCACGACCGTCTGATGGTTGTATTGGATATTTTCGAGGCGGAACTTGATACGCAGATCGACGATGGGGACGATGATGCCGCGCAGATTGGTCACGCCTTTGATGAATTCCGGCGCGTGAGCAATCCGGGTCACGGCTTCATAATCGCGGATTTCCTGCACTTTCAGAATATCGATGCCATATTCTTCGCTGCCCAGCGTGAACACCAGGAATTTCTGTCCCTCGGACTCATCCTGGCCTGCCAGAGTTTTATTGTGATCGTTGACCATTCCATTCTCTCTCTTCATCAAGATTTCTTACGCTGCATATGCTACAAATGCCACGCATGTCACGTGGGCCACGCGGCACGTCAGGCTGCCGCCAGCAGCGGCGCCTTCTCGCGGTTGGCGCGCTGCAACGCTGCCACATCCACGATCAGGGCAACGCTGCCGTCGCCAAGGATAGTGGCGGCGGAAATGCCCGGGACTTTGCGATAATTGGTTTCCAGATTTTTCACCACCACCTGGTGCTGGCCGACCAGTTGATCTACCAGCAAAGCGAAGCGTTTGCCTTCGCCGTGCAAAATCACTACGATGCCTTGGGTCGGATCGGTACGCGCATCGGCGACGCTGAATACGCGATGCAATTCGGTCAGCGGCAGATATTCGCCACGCACATGCAGAACCTGCTCTTCATTGCTCACCGAGTGAATATCTTCGGCGCGCGGCTGCAAGGATTCGATCACATAATTCAAAGGCAGGATGTAGACTTCATTGCCGACCTTGACCGACATGCCGTCCAGAATCGCCAGCGTCAACGGCAATACAATCTTGGTGGTAGTGCCATTGCCTTGACGGGAAACAATCTCGACATGGCCGCCCATTTCCTGGATATTGCGCTTGACCACATCCATGCCGACGCCGCGCCCGGAGACATCGGTGATTTTTTCGGCGGTGGAAAAACCGGGAGCAAAAATCAATTGCCAGACTTCGTCGTCGCTGATCGTGTCGCTGATCGCCATTCCTTGCTGAATCGCTTTTGCCAGAATTTTTTCCCGATTCAAACCGGCGCCGTCGTCGCTCACTTCAATCACGATATTGCCGCCCTGATGCTGCGCCGACAACAGCAGCTGGCCGACCGGATCTTTGCCGGCGGCGATGCGCTGCTCCGATTTTTCAATGCCATGGTCAAGACTGTTACGCACCAGATGCGTCAAAGGATCGATGATGCGTTCAATCAGACTCTTGTCCAGTTCCGTGGCTTTGCCGAAAGTCACCAATTGCACCTGCTTGCCGAGCTTGTCGGTCAGATCCCTGACCAGGCGCGGGAAGCGGCTGAATACATAGTCCATCTGCATCATGCGGATCGACATCACCGATTCCTGCAAGTCGCGTGCATTGCGCTCAAGTTGCCCCATGCCGTTCAACAAGCGCTCATGCAACACCGGATCCAGCGTTGCCGCGGTCTGCGCCAGCATCGACTGGGTGATCACCAGCTCGCCCACCAGGTTGATGATCTGGTCGACTTTTTCCACATCGACCCGGATCGAGCTGGACTCTTTGGCAGCCGCTGGCGCCACCGGATTAGCAGCGGTCGCGGCAGCCTTTGGCGGTGCTGACGCAGCCGCAATTGCGATGACCTTTGCCGGTTCTGGCTCTGCTGCTGCGATTGGAACCGGTTCGACCGGTTCGGCTGCCGGCTGCGCCGATGCCGCCTCCTGCGCGATATCGATCTGATCGATGTCGATGATGAAGCAGCACACGGCGATGATGTCGTCTGCCTTGCAACTGGTCTCCAGCCACAAGGTCAAGCTATCCTCGGTTTGCGTCTGCGCCACCACCTCTCCCAGATTCTCCAGCTCCGCGCTCAGCAGCTTGCCGTCGCTCTCTGAGATCCGGGAAAATCGCACGCGTAGCTGGACGCCGTCCGTGGCGGCCGCGGACGCGGGCGCAGCAGCCGCCGGTGCAGCGCTGGCGACCGGCGCTGGCGCCAGCGCAGGTACTGCAGCCGCATTGCCGCCGGCACTTTCTTCCTGTGCCAGTTGTTGCAATACCGCGCAAATCCGCGCGACCATTTCAGGATCAGGTTCTGCACCGGCCCGATAAGCACTTATCTGTTCTTGTAGCACGTCTTTGGTTTCCAAAAATGCGTCGATCATTTCCTTGCGCAGTCGTATTTCCTGATGACGGGCACGGTCCAGTAAATTTTCCAGAAGATGGGTAGTGTCGGTCAGCGCAACGAAGCCAAAGGTGGCGGCGCCGCCCTTGATCGAATGCGCAGCGCGAAATATGGCGTTCAGATGTTCGCTGTCGGGCGCATCCATATCCAGCCCCAGCAGCAACTGTTCCATTTCGGCCAGAAGTTCATCCGCTTCTTCAAAGAAGGTCTGGTAAAACTCGGTAATATCCATATCGTTTGTGATCTCCTTACTGCGGTTTCTGATGGTCTGGCTGATTTCTGGCTGATTGCTACTCGGTACCCAGCAGGCTGGCGACCACTTCCAGCAAGGTTGCAGGCTCTATCGGTTTTCTCAGCCAGCCGCTGGCGCCTGCTGTACGCGCATCGGCTTTTTCGGCATCGCTGGTCTCGGTGGTCAGCACCAGGATCGGCGTCTCGGCATGATTTTCCAACTGCCGCAATTCACGAATCAGCTGGTGACCGCCCATGGTCGGCATGTTCCAATCGGTCAGCACCAGCTCGATCGCCGCTTCGCGCGCATGCTGCATCGCCTGCCTGCCGTCTGCCGCCAGCAGAACCCGATACGCGTCATCAGCCAGGGTTGCGGCAATCAGCTTGCGCATGACCGCCGAGTCGTCCACCACCAGTATTGTTCTAGTCGTCATATAGGTAAGGCGCTCATGGCTTTTCAGAGTGTGTAGCAGCGTTTGCCGGCGGCTTGGGCGCTTCTTTCCGCAGCTGGCTGGCGCTGTCCTTCTGTGCATCCAGCTTGATGCCGGCGTTGCTGCCGCTGGCGTTTTCCTGTTCTATCTGGGCCTGCGCGCGCCGATTCAGCACGACAATGCTGATGCGTCGATTGACCGGATCCAGCGGATCTTCCTTGTTCAAATCCATGGTCGAAGCCACGCCAATCACACGCAGCACCTTTTGCTCGGTCATGCCGCCGCCGATCAGTTCGCGCCGCGATGCGTTGGCGCGGTCGGCCGACAATTCCCAGTTGCTGTAATACTTTGACGCGAGTACGTAGGGCGTGGCGTCGGTGTGTCCGGCCAGGGTGATTTTGTTAGGCAGTTCATTGAGCACCGGCCCGATCTCGCGCAAGATGGCGCTCATATATGGCTGCACCTTGGCGCTGGAAAGATCGAACATCGGCCGGTTGCGGTTATCGACGATTTGAATCCGCAAGCCTTGGCTGGTGATATCGATCAGCAGTTGCGGCCGGAACTGCTTGAGCACCGGATTGGCGTCGATCACCTGTTCCAGACGGCGCTTCAGGGATCGCAGCCGCTCGCTATCGGCGGCGTCTGGATTGCTGCGCTTATCTTCGCCGTCCACCTGGGTGAAATCGGTGCCGCCGCCCGGAATCACGCTGCTGCTGGTGCTGGTTTTTGCACCGCCGCTGATGGCAGCCCTAAGCGGCATGTTGAAATACTCGGCAATCCCTTCCTTTTGCTTGGGCGAGGAAATCGACAGCAGCCACATCACCAGGAAGAAAGCCATCATCGCCGTCATGAAATCGGCGTAGGCGATTTTCCAGCTGCCGCCATGCGCCTGATGCTTGGCGGCAGTTACCCGCTTGACGACGATGCGCTGTTTATTGGTCTTGCTCATGCGGTCTCCGTCCTGAGTCCGACAGAGCCTGCAGAACTAGCGGCTCTTGACTTGGCGCACATGATCATCCAGTTCCGTGAACGAAGGGCGTTCGGTGGAATACAGCACCTTGCGGCCGAATTCGACCGCCAGCTGCGGCGCATAACCGTTCAGGCTGGCCAGCAAAGTGACCTTGATGCATTGATACACTTTTACCGATTCCGCCACCTGATGCTCAATCAGCGTTGCCAGCGGCGACACAAAGCCGTAGGCCAGCAAGATCCCCAGGAAAGTGCCGACCATCGCATGCGCAATCAGTTCGCCCATTTCCGATGGCGGCAAGTTGGCCGAGGCGAGCGCATGCACCACCCCCATGACTGCCGCCACGATGCCGAACGCAGGCAAGGCGTCGCCAACCTTGGCCAGACTGTGCGCCGGCACTTCAGCCTCATGCTTATAGGTTTCTATTTCATGGTCCATCAGCGATTCGATTTCAAAGGCGTCCATATTGCCGCTGACAATCAGGCGCAGATAATCGGTCAGGAATTCAATCACACGCGGATCGTGCTGCAGCAGCGGATACTGCGCAAAGATGGGGCTGTTCAGGGGATCGTCGATATCCGATTCGAGCGCCAGCATGCCATCTTTGCGGGCTTTCGCCAGCAGTACATAGAGCAAGGCCATCAACTCCATGTACAACGCCTTATTGTGCTTGGAACTGCGCAGCAGCTTTGGCAATTCCCTGAGGGTGGCCATGATCGCCTTGCCATCGTTGCCGACCACAAAAGCGCCGACCCCGGCGCCGCCGATCATCAACAATTCGATCGGCTGGAACAACACACCGAGATGGCCGCCCATGATGGCGTAACCGCCAAACACAGAAGCTAGGACGACGATATAGCCAACAAAAACTAGCACTTTTGATTCCCCTTGAAATAAACCTTATCGATGCTGCGGCAGTAGCGGCGGCGGCATATAGCCATGACCCGGATCGGGATGCCGATCGGACTCTTGCGCAACATCCACGAAACCCAGCTTGCGTGTCTTGCCGGCGCGCGACGGCGGCCGGCACAAGACGCAGACGAAACCGTTTTGCAGATCATGGGCGTGAGCAACGAAGCGGCCGTTGCAGCGGCTGCAGCTGCTGAGCTGCAGCATGCCGCTGCCGAAGAATCGGGTCAGGGTCCAGGCGCGCGTGAAATCCAGCACCGGCTTGCCGCCTTGCCGCTCGACCTGCTCCAGATACAGCCGGTAACTCTTGACCACCGCAACAATCTGCTGGCCGTCGCCATGCGCCAGCATGAAGCGGTAGATGTTGTAGAACATCGATGAATGGATATTCGACAGCCAGGTCATGAACCAGTCGGTGGAAAACGGCAGCAATCCCTTGGGCGGCGAAATGCCTTTGATTTCCTTGTACAGCTTGATCAGGCGGTCCCGGCTCAAGGAAGTTTCCGCTTCCAGAAACTGCAAGCGTGCGCCGAGTTTGATCAGGTCGATGGCCAGCTGGATTTCCTGGGCTTCCAGGATCACGCTTTTGTTAGTAGCCACGATTGCCGGCCCCCAAGGTAAAAGCAGCTGCGGCAGTCAGAATAGATGACTTCATCGGATGCCCTCCAGCGGTTGTCCCGCCAGCAGGATCGAGGCGTGCGCCTGTTGCAATGCATGGTCTTTGTCGGTATGCGTCAAAGACGAAAGAATCGCGTGATCGTCGAACCGGAAGCGGCACAACAAGAGGCTGGATGCGGCCAGCTTCACCACTTGCGATAAAGAGAGATTACCGAGCAGCTCCGCCAGTTCCCCGCTCAATCCCATACGGAACATGGCTGTCGCTTTATCCTCGCGCAACAGCCGTTGCGCCAGCAGCAGATAAGAAAGATTGACTTCGCTTATCTCGTTTACAAATCCATTACTGTCCATGCTTTCCCCCAGACTGAAACTACTTATGAGTGTTTACGGCAATTGGTTAGCAATCTTTTAGTTTTTGTCTAATTACGCTGCCTCTAGGCAATTATGAAATGTTTCAAATAAGAAATAAGTCGGTAAGGTTCTCAATATGGATGAAATATTTGGCTGAATTGATGTAGGCATTGTTCCTACGTCAGCACCGCATTGCGCGGCAGCCAGGGGGGAGTGAAAAAATACGAAGGAAGAGCGCCAGGCCAGGCTAAGCTTGGTTCGCCTTGAGTCGCAAAGCAAGCCGGTCCAAGGCATGTTGCAGCCGAGCGTAGGCTTCGTGTATAGCCTCCGACGGATTATTTCGGGATTGGTTCTCGATTTCTGCTGCCGACAGTGAAATTTCTTTCTGCTGCAATACCGCGGCGGCGCCGCGCAAGCCATGCGCGATGCTCGCCGTCTCGGCCCACTGCCGGTTTTTAATGCTGAGATCGAGACTGGTCAGTTGCAGATAACCGAATTGCAGCAGCTCGGATAGTAAATCATCAGGCGCGTCGGCCGCCGTCGCCGCCGATTTCCGCGGCAGCACCGGCGCCAGCGTTTGCCGCAGCTGTGCGCGGCTGATGGGCTTGGTCAGAATGGCGGTGCAGTCCAGGCCCTTTGATTCGCGCTGCAGATAGTCGAGCGACATGCCGCTATACAGAATCATCGGGATCGGCGGCAATGCCGATGCATCCGCCTCCCAGCGCCTGACCCGGTGCAGCAGTTCGACACCGGTCATGTCTTCCAGCACATAGTCAGTGATCACCGCAACCGGCCGGGTATGCGCCAGCCACTGCATGGCTTCGGCGCCGGTGGCCACCAGTTCGCTCTGCCAGCCTTCGGCCGCCAGTTGCGCCTGCAGCATGCGACGGTTGATGGGATGATCTTCAACCACAAGAATTAACGCGGAACGCATTTACCACCTCCTAAAGAAGGAGAAGATATCCTGCCACAACATCCTCGTCAGCCAGTGTAGCAAACACGCGATCTGCCACGCAGGCGATGCATTCAACGCGCATTCAAAGGTATGCTCAGATTGACCACGGTGCCGACTCCCACTTCAGAATCGATGCGGATGCTGCCCCGTATCAAATCGGTAAACTCCTTGGCCAGCGACAAGCCCAGGCCCAGGCCGCGGCTACGGCCGGCGCGTACCGATTCGGTCTGATAGAAATATTCGAACAAATGTTTCAGCTCGCCTTTGGCGATGCCGGGGCCGGTATCGAGCACCCGGATCTTGAGCTTGTCCCTGAGCGTGCTCACTTCTATCGAAACGCCGCCGGTCACGGTGAATTTGACGGCGTTGTCGAGCATGTTGTTGAGGATCTGCGACAGCCTGACGCGATCGCACAGGAAATTGCCGGGTAAATCCGGCGCCAGCCGCATCTGGAAACTCAAACCCTTCTTGTCGGCATTGATTTTATGCATGGAGCCGACGTATTCGAAATAAGCCAGGGTGTCGATATTCTCGTGAAATATCACTACCCTGCCGGCTTCAATCCGCGCCAGGTCAAACAAGGTATTCAACAATCCATGCAGATAGATCGCGCTTTGATGAATCAGATCGCCGAACTCGCGGCTCTGCGGATCGCTGCTGGTGTCCCGGACCAGTTCGGAATAACCGTGGACGCCGCTTAAAGGCGTGCGCAATTCATGCACCACCGTAGCCAGAAAGCGTGATTTCCGTTTGTTGGCGTCGCTTGCGCGGCGGCGCATGGCGTCGTATTTGCGCACCACCTGGTACTGACGCTTGATGGTGCGATAGGCCAGGCTGATCAGTAGCAAGATCAGCAAGGTCGGCACGCCGGCGTACATCACATAACCCACCAGCTTGGGATTTTCCTGCCCCGGCAACGGTTCCGGATCGGGTAGTTGCACCGACAGCAGGAGCGGATATGGTTCCAGCTTGCGCGAGATCCATGCATGCTGGTCGTCAGGGATTTTCTGGCCGGCGAAAAGCGGGTTCTTGCTCAGCTCGCTATCGTCCAGTTCCATGAACGTCTCGTCGATCCGGCGCAAGATCATTCCTTCATTTGCCAGCGCTGCGCCGGCGGCGATGCCGTCGCTGCCGACTATCTGCCGCTCGCTGGCGCGAATCCGGTCAAGGCTCGCATACAACGCCGGCAAACGATCTACAGGAAATTCCAGCTCGACTATGCCGGCGAAATCGCCCTTGGCGGAAAAAATGCGGCGCGCCACATGTATCTGCCATTGATCGCTATCGGGTAATTTGCGCGGACGGGCAAACCGCAACGGATCGTCCAGATGGTCGCGATGCGCGATATACAACTCGTTCCCGCTCCAATCGGCAGCCGCCGTTGGCCGGGTCGAGGCGAGCAGGCGTCCGCTCTGGTCCACAATATTCAACTGCGTATACAAGCCGCCGAATATCTTTGTGTAGCGCAGGAGTTCGATTTTTCCGTCAGCCATCTGGTAATCGTCGCGTACCAGTTTCAGCAAACGGTCGCGTTCGTCTATGGAACGCAACAGGCGCTGGGAGAAATCGCGCACCACGATGGTGTGGCTGAGCTGAATGGTTTTGACATCACGTTCGTAGTCGGAACCGATTTGATAGCCGGCGTACAGCCAGACGTAGCCGATGATGAGAATGGCCGTCACCGCGATCGCGTAGACCAGACGCATGAAACGTGATCCGCAGAACATGTTGTCCGCCTTTGAAACGGTTAGCAGGCGGCGCCAGGCAGAGGTAAATCTTTGCATTACGATGAGCATACAATCTATTAAGAACTGCGACAGATATTACCGCCACATTGTTGCCCGCCGGCGACAATTATGTCGTCACCGGCGCAGCTCAGGCATGTTTGCGATTATCTCGCATCGTGCTACTCGGCCGCAGATCAACTTATGCTCGTCAACTTATGCTGGCCAATACAGGCACAGGCCGGCCGCCGGCGGCGCGCTGCTGCTCAGGCTGCTCCGGAAATGCTGTTGCTTCCACAATATCTTGTTTTCCCGGCATGCCCGAATATGCTTGCCCGGCATCCTCCGTCAGACGAAAGATGCTGACTGCCTGCAGCAATTCCCCAGCCTGCTCCTGCAAGCTGTGCGCGGCGGCCGCGGCCTGTTCCACCAACGCGGCATTCTGCTGCGTGGCCTGATCCATTTGCCCTACGGCCTGATTGACTTGTTCTATGCCGCTACTCTGCTGCCCGCTGGCGGCAGCGATTTCGGCCATGATGCCAACCACGCGCCGGATCGAAGCGACGATCTCGTTCATCGCTGCGCCGGCCGCATCAACCTGCCTGCTGCCGGCGTCAACCTTGTCGACCGAACTGCCGATCAACGCCTTGATATCCTTGGCGGCGCCGGCCGAACGCTGCGCCAGATTGCGCACCTCGGCCGCCACTACCGCAAAACCCCGTCCTTGTTCACCGGCCCGGGCCGCTTCGACGGCGGCGTTCAGCGCCAGTATGTTTGTCTGAAAAGCAATGCCGTCGATGACGCCGATGATATCGCTGATCTGGTGCGAACTGTCCTTGATCAAGGCCATGGTCGCGACCACCTCGGACACCATCTGACCGCCGCCCTGCGCCGCTGACGCGGCGTTTTCGGCCAGCTGGTTAGCCTGCCGCGCATTGTCTGCATTTTGCCTGACGGTCGAAGTCAATTGTTCCATCGACGCCGCGGTTTGCTCCAGGCTGGCGGCCTGTTCTTCGGTGCGGCTGGATAAATCCAGATTGCCGGCGGCGATCTGGCGCGAAGCGGTCACAATATTTTCAGTGCCGTTGCGAACCCGGCTGACCGTATCCCGCAACGCAAAAATCATCTCTTTAAAACCCTGTAACAGCTGCCCGGTTTCATCTTTGCTGTTGACTTCGATGCTGGCGCTAAGGTCGCCCCGCGCCACGCGCTGCGCCACGGCGACTGCCGCATGCAGCGGTTTGACAATGCCGCCGGTCAGATGCCAGGCAAACACGGCGCCGAGGAAAATTGCCAGAGCGCCGAATGCGATCAGCAGATTTCTGCCGGAGTGGTAGTTGGCGGCGATATTCAGCGAAGCATTATCGATTTCGCGCCGTTGCGCATCGGTGAACTGCTGCAGCTTGTTCAGATACTCCTTGCGCGCCGGATCAAGTTCCTTCTCTATCATGGCCGCCGCACTTTCCGCACTGCCGTATTGGCGCGTGGTCAGCACGGTGTCTCGCAGCTCGGTGTAAGTAGCGCGCGCCGCGGCGATTTCCGCCAGAGCCTTCCTGCCCTCATCGTTCGATAACGCATGCAGCTTGGTTTGCAAATCCGATGCACGGGCGGATGTCGCGCTCATTTCCGACTGAAAAATCTGCTGGGTTTTGCTGTCGTTGCTGCGCACCACCGCCATCGTCCGCACCGCGTTGAGCGCGACCGCATCCTGCCATTCCGCCGCCAGTCTTTCGCGCACCAGGAATTGCGAGACCATGGTGTCGACTGCCGCGCCGGTTTGCTGCAAGCGCCAGATGCCTATCCCTGTAATCGCCACCACCAGCAATAATATCGCAGCAAATCCGACTGCCAGCCGGCCCCCTATTCTTGTATTTTTGAAATTCATGTCCCCTCCTGTTTCAGCGGCCTCCCGGTCAGGCGGTCAGCTTGCGGCCGACTTGCTTTCAACCAGCTTTCAACTGGTGGTCAATTTGCAGTCAGCTTGTTGATCAGGCCGATTTCATCGCTGGACATCAATTTGTCGATATCCAGCAGAATCAGCATGCGGTCATCGAGCGTGCCCAGACCGATCAGATAATCGGTATTCAATACCGTCCCCATTTCCGGCGCCGGTTTGATCTGCTGGCTGGACAAGGTGATGACATCGGACACACCGTCGACCACCATGCCTACGGTGCGCTGGTCAAGATGGAGAATCACGACCACTGTAAACTGGTCATAGTTGGAGGCGGCCAGTTTGAACTTGATCCGCATGTCGATGATCGGCGTGATGACCCCGCGCAGATTGACCACGCCTTTCAGGAAATCGGGGGCGTTGGCGATCTGGGTGACATTGTCGTAACCGCGCAGTTCCTGCACTTTAAGGATATCGATGCCGTATTCTTCCTTACCCAAGGTAAAGGTCAGGAATTCGTGGCCGGCTACTTCATTTTGAACATTGGAACGGTGCATCTGAGTCGGGGTTTGAGCAGCAGGCGTCATGAACTTGATCCTTGATAAATTGAAATGCACTTGCCGTCGCACCGAATCCTGGAAGTCCGGCTTCACGCAGCACTTTGAATGATTCAATATAAACAGGAGCAAGCGCCATCGATGTGGCGAAAAGGACTTGAAACAGCCCTCTATTCAGGGTTTGGAGATACCGCCCGGCTGCCATCGGGCGCCGAACATATTTTCTCCCGGCTTATTCGAGCAAACCGTGCTCGATGACGTAGCGGGTCAGCTCGGCGTTGGTGCGCACGCCCATTTTCTCGAACACGCGGGAACGATAGACGCTGACGGTCTTCGGGCTGATGGAGAGATTTTTTGCAATTTCGGTGCGGGTCTGGCCCGAGGCGATCATGCGCACCGTCTGGAACTCTCGGTTGGAGAGTTGTTCATGCGGCTTCAAGTCATCTTCTTCAATCACATGATTGGCCAATGATTCCGCCAAGCCCTTGCTGATGTATTTACGGCCGCGCGCAACCACCCGCACCGCTTCCACCAGCTCGTCCGGCGCGCCGTCCTTGGTCAGGTAGGAAGCCGCGCCGGCCTTCAAGGCGCGCACCGCAAATTGTTCCGGGCCGTGGCTGCTCAGCACCATGATGCGCAGCATAGGCTCGCGCTTCTTGAGCAAATGCAGGATCTCGATGCCGTCCTTGCCCGGCATCGAGATATCCAGCAACAGGACGTCGCAAGGCTGTGCTCTCAGGATATCCGTAATCTCGTTGTAATCGCTAGCCTCGCCAACTACGATAATGCCCGCGCTGGCATTCAGAATATGCTGCAGCCCACGCCTGACAATGCGATGATCATCAGCGATCAATACCCGAATCGGTGATGCAACTTTCATATCCATGACTCTTTGAACAACCTCAATCCACCGCCCGAGAACCGAGCATTATCAATCCACGATCAAGCCAGCACAATACGGGAAGAAAACTATACCTACAATATGTACATATTTTATTGCGATGCCGACAAATAATATTAAGCAAACAATATTTATAATCGATATAAAGCAATATTCACTCAGGCGCGGACTGCTCCCGCCCTTCTTCCAACCCATATATCCACGCCAGCAACTCAGCTACCGCCAGATAAAGTTGCGGTGGAATCTGCTGGTCCAGATCGACGTGCATCAACAGATTCACCAGATCGGGCGACGCATGTACATACAAGCCGTGTTCACGCGCCCGTTGCACAATAGCGTCGGCGACCACGCCATAACCTTTTGCCACCACCAGCGGCGGCTGCTCCTTTTGTGCTTGTGATAACGCTACCACGCTTTTACGCATTGAACCCTCAGTTTCCACTGCTGCGCACCTGCTTGCTGCCGCCATCGATCTGACCCGCGCCAATTTGCCGCACAGGCGAAGAATGATTCCCTACGGCAAAGAACATTACTCTAATATAATTATTTGTGTTTGCTGTCATTTTTTTTATCCGATTGCTCCTCGGCCGTCGCCTGTGGCAATTGCACCACTTGCAAATCGCTCAGATGCAAGCCGGCTGCCGAAAATCGCTGCCGCAATTGCTCGCCGTCAGCGCGCATGGAGCTCAGCGTGGCCGCCTCCGCGGCGGCCAGTTCAGCACGCCAGCTATCGCCCGCCAGACTTAAGCGCAATTCGATGCTGCCAAGGCGCGGCAAAGTCATGCTGAGACGGGTGCTCCAGCTGCGCGGGGTCTGCTCCGGGTTGCTCCCCAGGTTACGCTCACGACCGCCCTGCCGGCGCTGCCCTTGCTCTGTCATCTCCCATTCCATGGCGGCGTCCGGCCAGGCTTCGCCGCTCCAGCGAAATTGCGACAGCGCCAATAATTCAAGCTGTTGGCGCACCAACGGGATGGCGTCCGCAGCGATGCTCGCGGTGACGTGGCCAAGGCCAGGGGCAGCGCTTGCCGCAAGATCGGCGGCTGCCGAAGGCAAAGTCAACTTCGCCTGCGGTTCCTGCAGCAGCTGCGCCAGCGAACGCTGGCCGCTGAAAAACTGCAATAGATGGGATTCATAAAACAGGCCGCTGCCGGCAACGCTGCGCGCCAGTGCGGCCGCCAGTTGTTGCGGCTCCGGCGCAGCGGTTGCGGCAGTTGCGGGCCACAAGGGCGCGCTGCCACGTACCGCGTCGCCTTTGGCAGGCGTCGTCCCCAGCAGTTCGCTGATGACGCGCGCAGCCGCGCTCAAGCTGGCGCCGTCAGCAACCGCGGCTGGCGGCCGGGCGCCGCCTGCTGGCGCCAACTGGCCAGGATCGACCCCGAGCTGCCGTTCAACCGCTGCCCTTGAGGGCAAGCGGGTATCGTTGGCAATCGCTTCGAGATCGGTGACGGCGTCCGCGGCATAAATGGCAAGCTGTCCTTTCAAGGGCACCAGATCCGAGCGTTGCGCGGAAGCCGGCGCCAGCAGCTTGTCAATCAGAGGCGTGCCGCCGCTCATGGTGCGTGGCCTGAGTTACGATTACTACTGGCCGTAAGCATGATTGAGATGCTGCTGGCGATGCATATTCCCCAGCAAGCTGCTCAATTGCGCCAGCTCCGGTGTAACGATGTCGCGGATTTCTGCATCGTCGGCCAGGATCCTCTTCAGCAAACTGTGCTTGCGCACCAGTTGCGACGGTTCCAAGGGCGCCGCCAGTTCGATCTCTTTCAAGCGCTCGACGCATGACCGGAACTGCTGTCCCAGCAGCACCAGGCCATCCCAGTCGCCGGCGCGCGCCAGTACCAGCATGCGGCTGGTCAACGGCGCGATCTTTTCGTAGCAGTCCATCACTTCGTGTTGAGGCGTCATCTCATCCCCTTACCGAAAGATCGCCGCCGGCCAAGCTGGAAGACGCCGCATCTTTTTGACCGGCATTGATCTCGCGCCAGGCGGAAGCGATGTTTTCCAGCAGGCGGTCCGCCTCGTCCAGCATAGCCGGATCGTTGTGCAGGTTGGCGAACAACAAGCGCTGATTGATGTAGTCGTAGAGCGCTGCCAGATTGGCTGCCAGCTCGGCGCCGGCGCTGCCTCCGGCTTCGGGGTCCAGGCTGGCCTTAAGGCCGCTGTCGATGATGCTGACCGCCTTCGAAATGGCGTTGCCTTTAGCGACGATATCGCCGCCGCTCATATGATGCCGCGCCATGCTGATGGCGGCCCTGGCGCCTTCGAACAGCATGGTCAGCAACTGCTGCGGCGAAGCGCTCATGACAGCGCTTTCGATACCGACCCGGGCATAGGCGCGGGCGCCTGGATTGCGCGTTGGCGCAGCTGCCGATGATGTGTACATGAAACCTCGTCTTATTTGGAAGTGCCGTTGATTGCCGCGAACTGCTGGGTCAGATAGTTGCTGGTCTGATTCATGCCGGCGATCAGCGAATCGAGATCGGTAAATTGCTTGGTATAACGCGCAATCGTGGTGCTGATCATCGACTGCGTGCTGGTCATCTGCGTCGCCAGCGTTTTCAGCGAACTGTTCAAACCGCTGACCGCCGAGCTCAACGGGCCGCTGCTTGCGGTGAATCCGGCCAGCAAGGTCGACATGGTCGAACCGAAGCCGGTAGTCCCGCTGGCGCTGGAAAACAGGTTTTGCACGCCGCTCAGATTGGTGTTCAGCGCCGTTGTCAGTTTTGTCGAGTCGACCGCCATGGTGCCGTCCGCCTGGAACGTCACGCCGATCTGCGCCAGCATGGTCAACGGCGCGCCGGTGCCGCCGACAAGGGCAGGCTGCGGCGTATTCATGGTGTCGCGGATCCGCATCTGGATGTTGCGCAAGGTCGAATCGCCGGCCAGCGGCGCTTGCTGGTACGAATGGCTTGCCGCATCCGCGCTAAAAGCGGTCAACTGCTTGGTCTGAGTCTGCAAGCTGTTATAAGCGGTGACAAAATTGGTAATCGCAGTTTGTACGCTGGCCGTGTTGTTTTGCAATGACAGCGTGCTGCTGCTGGTGCCCAGCAACGTCATGGTCACGCCTTGCACCGCTTCCTTGACGGTATTGCTGGCGCTGGTGACGGCAATGCCGTTCACCGTCAACTGGGCATTTTTTGCTTCCACCGTCTGCTGCAGATTCTGGGTCCCGGCCGGATCGTTCGCCAGCAGATTCGACAAGGCGGCATCGCCGCTGACCGAAATTTTCATGCTGGATGTGGCGCCGGTCGTATTTGAAGTCAGCACCAGGCGGTTAGGGCTGCTGCTGCCGTCGCTGACAATCGTTGCCGTAACGCCCATGGCCTTGTTGCTATTGATGGCGTCACGAATCCCCGCCATCGAGCTATTGCTGGAGTTGATCGTGATCGAGGCTGCCGCACGGGTGCTGTCGGCGGTGAAAGTAGCGCCGCTATATTTGCCGGTGACAGGGTCCAGCGTACCGCCGGAGACGGTGCCGAATTGCAGCGTGACGGTGCCGGAACCTATGGTCGAAGCCGTGTTGGCAACACCGGGAGTCGCCAGCGATTGCGCTTGCGCCAGCTGGCTGACGTTGATCGAATATGAGCCGCTGGCGGCGGTTGTGCCGGCAGTCGCAGTTAACACGGCGGGCGCGCTTGAGGTCGGCGCGATGCTTTGAAACAGCGTCGGATTGGCGAGCTGGGCAGCCGCGGCCTGCAAGGTGCTCAAGGCGCTTTGCACGGTGCCGTAGGCAGACAGCTTGGCGTTATAGGCAGTCTGCTGATTCGTCAACGCATTCAGCGGTGCATTTTCCGAGACGGTGATGCTGCTGAGCAGCGTGCTCAAAGGCAGTCCGGACGCGGAACCCAGGGAAGTCACTAGAGCCATATCAATTCCTTTTTACTAAATTGCGTTTTTCAGCGCTGACACGATCTGCGCGCGGTCTTTACGCGGTTTCAGGCGGTTTCAGGCGGTTTCAGGCGGTTTTTTCCAGCAGCACGCCTTTGAGCTGGCCCATGACCTTGGCAATCCGCACCACTTCCTCGCTAGGGATTTGCAAGACCACTTTGCCATCCTGTTGATCGACCACTTTTAAAATCACATCTTTATAGCCAGGGTCTATCTGGAATTGCACGCTCACCGCCTTGAGCTGCAACTGATGATTGATGTCATCGATCTGCCTTTGGATCTGCGAGCGGTCAGGCACGGCGGCCGGCTCACTGGCCAACTTACTGGCCAAATTATTGCCGACCGTCGCCGCGCCTCCTTGCCTGACGCCGCCATCGGCGACGGCTGCCTGGGCCGCAGCTTGATTATCGCTACCGGCAGCAACGTTCAGTCCGGCCGAAGCCTCAGCTGCCGGCGCCTTGACTGCAGAAACCGTATCGATCGACATAACACCCTCTTCTGTCATTTCCCTGTCCGCTCAAGTCTGCGCAAGTAAGCACAGGCAAACCTGACTGGGCAAAGCATGTTGAAACAAGCATGTTGCAGCAGTGGGCTGGCCGCACGACCAGCCAACCCACGATTCTGGCAAACCTCCGCCGGCGCTTCAGGCTGCGCCGTGCGGAGTCACTCAGCGTTGATTGACGCTTATTGCAGCAATGTCAAAACGCTTTGTGTCGATTGGTTCGCCTTCGCCAGTACCGAAGTGCCAGCTTGTTGCAGAATCTGCGAACGTGTCATGTTCGACACTTCAGTCGCGTAGTCCGCATCTTGAATACCCGAACGCGAGGACGACAGATTGGTCACTGTGGTGCCCAGGTTGGCGATAGTCGAAGCGAAACGGTTTTGCACCGCACCCAGCGAGCTGCGCAGGCTGTCGACTTGCGACAAAGCGCTGTCCATTGCTGTCAACGGGCTGCCGCTGGCGGCTGTCAACGACTTCGACGAATCGTAAGTGACGGTCGCAGTAGGGTTGGCAGCAGTTGCGCCTTGGGTAGCATCGGCAACGGTCACAGTGGCAGCGTAGAAGTTAGCGCCGTTCTTGACGTAGGTGTTGCCGCGTGTATCAGTAACCAAGTCGGCAACCGTTGCAGTGAAGCCTGCAGCCGGGTCGCGGTTGACAGCAGTGAAGCCGGCCGCAACCACGGCCACCGAAGCGCCGGTGTTGTCTTTACCTGTAGGCGTCAAGGCCGCTGTCGCGCCGGTAGGGCCGGCCAGGTTCAGCGTGTTCAGTTTCAGCGCAGTCGAATCGATCTTTTGCAAGCCGATACCGATGGTCTGGCCATCGTTGGCGCCGACTTGAATATTCAGAGTCTGGTTAGTTGCCAGTACCTTGACGCCGTTGAAGTCGGTTTGCGAAGAAATGCGGTCGACTTCCTTCAGGCGTTGGGTAACTTCATCCTGGATCGATTGCAGATCGCTGGAAGAGTTGGTGCCGCTGGCTGCCTGCACCGCCAATTCACGGATACGTTGCAGGTTGTTGTTGACTTCAGTCAGCGCGCCTTCAGTGGTTTGCGCCAGCGAGATGCCGTCATTGGCGTTACGCGATGCTTGTGTCAGGCCGGTGATGTTGGCTGTGAAACGGTTGGCGATAGCCTGGCCTGCAGCGTCGTCCTTGGCGCTGTTGATGCGCATGCCGGAAGACAGGCGTTGAATCGCCGAGCTCAGCGAAGACGCCGATTTGGTGAGGTTGTTTTGGGCTACCAGTGAAAGAATATTGGTATTGATGACAGACATGGCATGACTCCTGTTGCAATAGTTTATGGGTTCCGGCTAAGCCGCCGTAACGCTGGACTCGCCCCGGGCAGAAACAACAACCAGGATAAGCAAGCCACCGTTATTCAGGTTATCGGCAATTGCCTGGAAAACATTTAGGGCCTGTCATAAATAAAAAAACTGCGAAAAGCAACTGCAAAACAACCGTGCCGCCGACTCAAGCACTCAACAGGCCGCCCAGGCTCTGCCTGGCCTGGTCCAGATCGACGTAATAACAACCGAAATGGTTGATCACGCCATCCGGTCCCTGCACGGCGCGGCTGAACACCACCCGCAAATCCACCAGCAATCTGCCGGAAGACCGGAAATCCAGCACCGCCGCCGGCAACACCGTACCTACCGGCAAGGCTTGCAAGGAGACATAGGCCGAGCGCAAGCCGATGCCGCGCGCACTCAGATCGTGGACGTTGAGCACGAAATCGTTGCCGTCGCGCCGTTTGGCGCGCACCACGCAGGCTTCGGCCGGCTGCATGCCGATGCGAATGAATTTCTGATGCGGAAAATACGCGATGCAGGTCGGCAGCGCCGCTGCCAGCGCGGTCGGCCACGGACTCATGCTGATCTGCGCCACGCTGGTCACGAAGCGCACCCCCGCGCCATCCAGCGCACCGTCAAAACACAGCAAGTCGCCGGGCATGTAAAGCGCTCCGCTGCCGTCGGCGTCGCCGGCGTGGATAAAGATGTCATGCGCCAGCGCCACCGCCACCAGACGGGTAGCGATGCTTTCGCCGCCCACCGCCAGACGCATGGTCATCGGGCTGTTCTGACGCTCCAGCTCGCGCAAGATACTTTCGATATCGGCCGCATCTTGCAACAGATAACTAGCGCCTTGTTCTAAACATGCTTGGTACAAAACTGACTTTCAAGCTGGCATGTTCATGATTTCCTGATAAGCCGCAACCACCTTGTTACGTACCTGCAGCCCCATCTGAAAACCGACATTCGCCTTTTGCAAATCGATCATCACATCATTCAGCGAGACGCCGGGCTTGCCCAGTTCGAATGCTTCTGCCTGGCCAGCCGCATGCTGCTGGCCGTTGCTGATGCGTTCCAGCGATTTTTTCATCTCGTCGGCAAAGCCGCCGCCGGCGATGCCGCTAGTTGCGCTGGCGCCGCCGCCGGCGATTTGCGCCGTCGCCGTCAACTGCTGCAAAACCGATTCAATTGCCGATATCGCCATGTTTCATCCTCTCTTGCCTGGTTGTTCTGAATACTTCTCTGCGTCACCCTTAAACCCGGTTCATGTGCTGCCTGGCCCGGCCTACTAGGGCCTGTTAGCAATTGATTTGTGAGTGCGAACGCGCGGCAGGCGTTGCGTGCCTAGGCGCAGCGACGCGACGTAGCGGTGCTACGGCAAGGAGTTGCAACAACGGCATGCGACGCCTGCAGCCGTTCCCGAAGGGTTCCAACCAAAACGTGCGCTGG
>NZ_JAGQEG010000097.1 GCF_018305005.1 Collimonas silvisoli | reverse complement strand
CAAAAGCCTTATGCAAAGCCCGTACTGCCAGTTCCATGTACTTCTCGTCGATCAGCACCGATATCTTGATTTCAGAGGTTGAAATCATCTGGATATTGATACCCTCTTCTGCCAAGGTGCGGAACATTTGCGAAGCGATGCCGACATGGCTGCGCATGCCCACACCCACTACCGACACCTTGGACACCTTGGCGTCGCCAGTGATGCTGGCGGCGCCGATATGTGCTTTGACCTTCTCGTTCAAGACATCCATCGCCTTGGTATATTCGCCGCGCGGTACGGTAAAGGTAAAGTCGGTTTTGCCATCAACCGACTGATTCTGGATAATCATGTCGACTTCGATATTGGCATCGGCGACTGCGCCCAGAATCTGGTAAGCGATGCCGGGCCGGTCAGGCACGCCGAGCACGGTAATCTTGGTCTCGTCGCGATTGAACGCGATGCCGGTAATGGTGGCTTGTTCCATCTTTGTGTCTTCCTCAAACGAAATCAGGGTGCCGGAAATTGCTTCTTCTTCCAATGGCATTAAAGGGTCGGTCAGCGAAGACAGCACGCGGGTTGGCATCTTGTAGTTGCCGGCAAATTCGACCGAACGAATCTGCAGCACTTTAGAGCCCAGCGACGCCATCTCCAGCATTTCTTCAAAGGTCACGGTCTTCAGGCGACGTGCGTCCGACACCACACGCGGGTCGGTGGTGTAGACACCGTCGACGTCGGTGTAGATCATGCACTCCGCAGCCTTCAGCGCAGCGGCCACGGCGACGGCCGAAGTATCGGAACCGCCACGGCCCAGAGTCGTGATATTGCCCAGGTCATCGACACCCTGGAAACCGGTGATGATCACCACTTTGCCGGCGTCCAGGTCTTGCCGCACCTTGGCGTCGTCAATCGAACGAATCCGGGCTTTGGTGTGGGCCGAGTCGGTTTCAATTGCGACTTGCCAGCCGGCGTAGGATACCGCTTCCTTGCCTATCGCATGCAAAGCCATGGCCAACAAGGCAACCGATGCCTGCTCGCCTGTGGCGGCCAGCATATCGAGTTCGCGTGGATCGGGCTGGGCGGTAATTTCTTTTGCCAGGCTCAGAAGACGGTTGGTTTCACCGGACATCGCGGAGGGCACCACGACGATTTGGTGGCCGGCGTCATGCCATTTGGCGACGCGCGTGGCGACATTCTTGATGCGCTCTGGCGAGCCCATCGAAGTGCCGCCGTATTTGTGAACGATTAAAGCCATAGGGAGTGTAGGTGGGTGCTAAAAGCGGACGTAGTGCAAGAAAAATAAAATCAACCCTTTACTGTACCTGTAACGGCACATTATGACAAGTAGCCTGCCAGAGAGAATGTAAGGAGAAACTGAGGCAAAAAACGTCGCAAAAACCGTTGCCTCAGTTGGAATGCCTTACCTCAGAGCAATTTCATCTGCTTGCCAGCGCAAGCTGATATGCGGGCCAGGCTCAGTCGCCAATTGCACGCAATCCATGCCAATGCCTGCCGCGAACAGGATCTGCTTGCCGCTGCTCACCAAGGGCAGGCGCTCGCGCTCCCAAGGCGGCACATCGAAAGCCTGGTAGTGGTATTTGACACTTTTTGTGGGCCGGTTAAACGCCAGCTTGAGACGCTCGCCGCCGGACCGATATTGAATTTGCAAGGGTTGCGCGCGCAGCCAGTCCGCCGCAATGCCCTGCTCTGCCCGGTCGAAATGCAAGACGCCGCCGAATTCCGGAAAGCGCATCTCAGTCTCGCCGTTCCAGCGAAAAGCTTGCGGCTCGATCTCGGAACGGTCGATATCGTCACGCGGCGTCAGGAACACGCGATTGCGGTGGCGGCGGATGTGGCAATCCGGATGCGTCACGCACAATTGGGCGTCGGCTTTTGCCTCCAGCAGTTGCTGGCGCATTTCACTCAGCCAGGCGCTGGATGGCATGCGCAAACGATGCAAGCCGAACCAGTAGCGCAGCAGATTGTCGATCCGCTCGCCGCTCAGCTGGCGCACGTGCTGCAAATCAAGGCATGCGCCATCGGCACAAACGGCCATGTCTTGCGCCGCCAGGTCGATCAGCAATCTTTGCGTAGTCTGCATATGGCCCGCACTACGCGAGAAACGCTCCTGGAACCCGGGAAAATATTGCGTAAGCACCGGCATCACTTGTTGGCGCAGGGCGTTGCGGGCGTAGCGCGGATCGTGATTCGATTCGTCTTCGATATACGTCAGCTGTTGTGCCGCGGCGTATTGTTCCAATGCCGCACGTGATACTTTCAGCAACGGCCGCGCCATCAGCAATTTGTCATCGCCAAGCAAAGTCGGCGCCGTGTTCCAGCGATCCATGCCGGACAAGCCGGCCGCACCGGAGCCGCGCAATAACTGCAGCAACACCGTCTCGGCCTGGTCATCCAGATGATGCGCAGTCAGCAACAAAGGTATTTGATGCTGGCGGCATAAATCGCCCAAGGCGGCGTAACGACTGATGCGCGCAGCTTCTTCCACGCCGCTCTTGTCGCTGCCGTGCAATTCGATGCCTCGGGTATCGAATGCGACATTCAGCTTTGCGCAAGTCTCTGCACAATGGATTTGCCATTGATCCGCGTTGGGGCTGATGCCGTGATGGATGTGGAAGGCGAATAACGCGACGCCATGCTTGTTGGCATAGTCCGCAGCGGCATGCAGCAAGACGCTGGAATCGAGTCCGCCGCTATAGGCGACCGCCAGCCGCGCGGACTGTTCTTCAATGACGGCAGGAAACGCTTGCGCGATTCCTGCCAGGGTATTTTCTAAGTACGCGTAGATACTTGTGGTAGATGAATTCGACACGCCTATTCTGCTGCCAGCACTTCCTTGAATTTACCGTAGCTCATCAGTTTTTCATGGCGTGCATTCAACAAATCCTTGGTCTTGACGCCCTGGAACTGGCGCAGCGTATCGGCCAGCGCGCGCTTCAGCAAAGAAGCCATCTGCTTCGGATCGCGATGGGCGCCGCCCAGTGGCTCGCTGACAATCTTGTCGATCAGGCCGACGGCTTTCAGACGATGCGCGGTCAAGCCCAGCGCATCGGCAGCATCGGCTGCACGCTCGGCGGTTTTCCACAAGATCGAAGCACAACCCTCGGGCGAAATCACCGAATAGGTCGCGTACTGCAACATCAAGACCGCATCGCCGACTGCAATCGCCAACGCGCCGCCGGAGCCGCCTTCACCGATGATAGTGGCAATCAGCGGCACTTTCAGTTCGGCCATTGCGTACAGGTTGTGGCCGATGGCTTCCGACTGGCCGCGTTCTTCCGCATCGATGCCAGGGAAGGCGCCAGGGGTGTCGACAAAAGTAAAAATCGGCAGGCCGAATTTTTCCGCGACTTTCATCAGGCGCAAGGCTTTGCGATAACCTTCCGGCTTAGGCATGCCGAAATTACGCATGGCGCGCTCTTTGGTATCGCGCCCCTTTTGATGACCGATCACCATGCACGCCTGGCCGTTGAAGCGCGCGAGACCGCCGACTATCGACTGATCGTCGGCATAGGTGCGATCGCCGTGCAGCTCATGGAAATCGGTGAATATTTCATTCACATAGTCCATGGTGTAGGGACGTTGCGGATGACGTGAAATCTGGGAGACTTGCCAAGGCGTTAACTTTGCGTAGATATCCTTGGTCAATTGCTGGCTTTTTTTCGACAGGCGATCGATTTCTTCCGAAATATCCACCGCCGAATCGTCTTGAACGAAACGCAGCTCTTCGATCTTGGCGTCTAACTCGGCGATCGGTTGTTCGAAGCCGAGAAATGTTGTTTTGCTCATTTTGTTTCCTTGATTAAACCATCACTACTGCTTGGTAACTTGCAAATAAGTTTTTATTCAGCAATGACTTGATATTCTGCAGACACCGGATCCAGGCTGCGCCATAGATACCAGGTCGCCACGGTACGCCATGGCTCCCAGTTGGCCGACACCTCGCGTGCGTCGCTACGCGAAACCGGCTCTCCTGAAAAATAATTGACACTAATGCCTTTGAGCAACCCCAGGTCGTCCAAAGGCAAAATATTGGGCCGGAGCAAATTAAATATCAAAAACATCTCCGCTGTCCAGCGTCCGATGCCGCGGATTTGCGTCAGATCCGCGATGACTTCCTCATCTTCCATCTCCTGCCACTGCTCGGCGTTGACTCGTTTCGACTTGAAATGGTCGGCCAGATCAAGGATATAGTCAGCCTTACGCTTAGACAAGCCGCAAGCGGCAAGTTGCTCGGGGCCTGCTTTCAAGACCTGGGCCGGAGTGCTCTTGGGACAGACTAACAGAAATTTTTGCCATACAGATTCCGCTGCCTTGACCGAAATCTGCTGGCCGACCACCGAACGCGCCAGCGTGGTAAACGCCTCGCCGCGGCCAACCAGATGCAGATCGCCAAATTGCGGGATCAATTTACGCATGATACGGTCACGCTTCATCAGCTCGACTTTGGCGTCTTCCCAATACGAAGGCACGAAAAGTCTGGAGTCGACCACTGTCGCTTTTTCCATACGCATATGTTTACTCTACGCCCTTCGCCATTCGGTTTGACCGCCGGGCTTATCTTCCAGCAAGACGCCTTCGGCCAGCAGTTCCTTGCGAATCTGGTCTGCGGCAGAAAAATCCTTGGCTATTTTTGCCGCTTGACGAGCTTGAATTTTGAGTTGGATATCTTGCTCTGACAAAGCGGCTTGCGCAATGCCATTTCCGACAACATCGTTACCGGCGAGTGTACGGCCTTTCAAAAAATCTTCAGGAGCGCGCTGCAAAAAACCCAGTACACCGCCCAAGCCCTTTAACTGGCGCGCCGCTGCCGGCGAGCGGTTTTTATTCACCTCATTGGCCAGATCGAACAGGGCCGAAATAGCCATAGGCGTATTGAAATCGTCATTCATGGCTTGCGCCACTCGCTGGGCATGCGTCTCGCTCCAGTCCAGCGGCAGGCTATCCGTCGCGACTTCTTTCAATGCAGTATACAAGCGAGTCAAGGCGTGCTTGGCGTCATCCAGATTGGTGTCCGCATAATTCAACGGACTGCGGTAATGCGCGCGCAGAATAAAGAAACGCACCACTTCCGCATCGTATTTTTTCAGGACATCGCGGATCGTGAAAAAATTTCCCAAGGACTTGGACATCTTTTCATCATCGATACGCACAAAGCCGTTGTGCATCCAGTAATTGACGAATTGATGGCCGTGCGCGCCTTCCGATTGCGCAATTTCATTTTCGTGATGCGGGAACTGCAAATCCTGGCCGCCGCCATGGATATCAAATCGTTCGCCCAGCAATTGCTCGGCCATGGCGGAGCATTCGATATGCCAGCCCGGCCGCCCTTGGCCCCAGCGCGAAGTCCATTTGACCTCGTCCGGCTCGCTGGCCTTGGCCGCCTTCCACAACACGAAGTCGAGCGGATCGCGCTTGCCGAGATTGACGTCGACCCGTTCGCCGGCGCGCAAATCGTCGAGCGACTTGCCCGACAATTTGCCGTAGCCGGCGAAATCGCGTACCGAATAATTGACGTCGCCATCAACGCCCTGATACGCCAGGCCCTTATGCTCCAGCTTTTCGATCAAGGCCAGCATCTGCGGCAAGAACGCCGTCGCGCGCGGCTCGTGATCCGGCTTTTGCACGCCGAGCGCTGCCGCATCCTCATCCATGGCCTGGATGAAGCGGCTGGTCAGCTGCGAGATCGTCTCGCCGTTCTCCACGGCGCGCTTGATGATCTTGTCGTCGATGTCGGTGATATTGCGCACGTAGGTGACGTCAAGCCCCGATTGCCGCAACCAGCGCTGCACCATATCGAACACCACCATCACGCGGCCGTGACCAAGATGGCAATAGTCGTACACGGTCATGCCGCAGACATACATGCGGACCTTGCCCGGCTCGATTGGAAAAAACGGCTGCTTCTCACGCGCCAGCGTGTTATATATTTTCAGGTCGCTCATGGGGAGTTACTGCCTACGGATACAAATATGGAACAGAAATAAAGCACAGAAATATTGCACGCCGTTCCACCCATCCGTGCACTTACGGTGCAGGACGTCGGTACAAGTGAATCGCCAAAACTCTTTTGCAGTACTTAGTTTGATAAAATGTTGCTTTTCGCCGCAGTATATCATTGCTGAAATACGAAAACGTAGCACTTACATGAAGGATTTTTATGCTTGCATCTCGTAGCTTGACTTTTCGTTTGCCGCGCCGCACCTTCACTCTGGCGCTTGCATCGGCCGTAACGGCCGCCTGCCTGATAGGCAATCCGTCAGTTGCCAGCGCCGCCGACAAACCTCATGTCTTGTTGAAAACCAATATGGGTGACATCGTCATCGAGCTCAATCCGGAAAAAGCGCCGAAGACCGTCAATAATTTTTTAAGCTATGTTAAAAGCGGCCACTACAACGGCACCATTTTTCATCGCGTCATCGACAATTTCATGATCCAGGGCGGCGGCATGACCAAGGACATGATGGAGAAGCCGGCGCCGAACAAGGTGGAAAACGAAGCCAAGAACGGCCTCAAGAATGTCCCTTACAGCGTCGCCATGGCCCGTACTGCAGACCCGCAATCGGCCGGCGCGCAATTCTATATCAATGTCAACAATAACGAATTTCTTAACTACCCCGGCCGCGACGGCTGGGGTTACGCGGTGTTCGGCCAAGTCATCAAAGGCACTGATGTAGTCGACAAGATCAAGAAAGTGAAGACCGCTTATCAGGACGTGCCGACCACGCCTGTCATCATCGAATCGGCTACATTGACAAAATAAGCCCTCCTTTTAATTTTATCTATCTACCAACCATCCAATAGGAAATATCATGGCAGTCATTCTCACCACCAACCACGGCAAGATCAAAATCGAACTCGACGCTGAAAAAGCGCCAAAGAGCGTGGAAAACTTCCTGGCTTATGTTAACGCCGGCCATTACAACGGTACGATTTTCCATCGCGTGATCCCAGGTTTCATGGTGCAAGGCGGCGGTTTCGAGCCAGGCATGAAGCAAAAGCCAACCAACGACCCAATCGAAAACGAAGCCAAGAACGGCCTCAAGAACGAACCGTACACCCTGGCGATGGCCCGCACTTCGGCGCCGCATTCCGCTTCCGCGCAATTTTTCATCAACGTCAAGAACAATAGCTTCCTCGACTATCCAGGCCAGGACGGCTGGGGCTATTGCGTATTCGGCAAAGTAGTTGAAGGCATGGATATCGTCGACAAGATCGAAGCCGTCAAAACTACGCGTACCGGCATGTTTGCCGATGTGCCGGTGGACGACGTCATCATCGAAAAAGCCGAAGTAGTCGCTTAATACTGGCTTAGCTCCTTCTTATGACCGCCTCAGTCTCGAACCAGTCCAGCGCCGTCCTTGCGCTATTCATCTCCGATCTGCATTTGCAGGCAGCGCACCCGCGCACTACGCAAGCCTTCCTGGCATTCCTGCAGCAACAGGCAAGGCAGGCGCAGCAACTGTACTTACTGGGAGACTTGTTCGAGTACTGGGCTGGCGACGACGACCTGGAGACGCCCTACAACCGTGAAATTGCCGAAGCAATCCGGCAAGTCAGCGATAGCGGCGTACAGGTTTTCTGGATCGCCGGCAATCGTGACTTTTTGGTCGGCGACGGCTTTGCGCAAGCGGCCGGCCTGAGCATGCTGCCCGATCCATCGGTGATCACCGTGGGCGGCCGGCGCCTGGCCATCGCCCATGGCGATGCGCAATGCACTGACGATCTTGCCTACATGGAGTTTCGCGCGCAAGTGCGGCAACCGCAATGGCAAGCGCAATTTCTGGCGCTGCCGCTGGCGCAACGCAAGGCGATCATCGCCGGCGTACGTAAAGAGAGCCAGGAAGAACAGCGCCACAAATCGATGGAAATCATGGACGTCAATCCGGCCGCGGTGACGGCCTTATTTGACGCCACCGCCACCAACACCCTGATTCATGGCCACACCCACAGACCGGCACGCCATCTTTCCGGCGATGGCGAAACGGCCCGCACGCGTTATGTATTGCCGGATTGGGAATATGACGTCAAGGCGCAAAGAGGCGGCTGGATTGCGATTGACGCGGCAGGCGTGATTCGGCGCTTTGGCCATGACGGCCAGGAACTCACCGACTGAGAAATCTTGCCGGCTTTTAGTCAGCAGTAATTCATCTAACTAATCGAGCTAATCGAACTGCCGCTTGAACTCGGCAAACTGCACCGATAAATCTTCCATCTGCCGCCGCAAGCCGATAACTTCTTCCTCAAGCTGGCTGATCCGGTCATGGCCGCCATTTTTCACTACCGCTGCGCTACCCGACATCGCATCCGCTATCGCCTGCTGCTCCAGCACTTCCTCGCCTGCCAGCAAATGCGCGTAACGCGATTCCTTGGTGCCAGGCGCTTTCGTCAGGCGCGCCGCCAACGGCGGATATTTATCGACCAGAAATTGCAAAGCGGTTTCGACTTCGTTCACCGAAGCAAATTCATGCAGCCTGCCGCTGCGGCTGCGCAGCTCGCCTGCAGTCTGAATTCCGCGCAGCATCAAGGTGGTCAACACCGCCAGCTTATCTTGCTCCAGCAGCCATTTGACGCGCATCCGGTGCTCGTATTTGGCCACCCGGGCACCCGCCTGATTCACCTCGACCACCAGCTTGCGCTGCATCAAGCGCTGCAGGATATCCAGCACAGTCGACTCGGTGATGGCCATCACCGGATCCCGGCTGGATAGCTGGTTGCAGCCATTGGTCAGGGTATTCAAGGACAAGGGATAGTTGTCTGGCGTCAGCGCTTCTTTTTCGGCCAGCACCGCCAGCACGCGAATTTCAAACTGATCGAGGCATGTATCGGCAGCGCCGGCAGTCGCCAAAAGCTTGCCGTCGCTATCGTTTTCGTCGGCCTGGATATTGTTCGCTTCTTGATTCATCGCTATCTCTCCTGACACACGGCCCTACTCAACCAGTTTATTGAGCTGGTCCGGATCAAATTTCTCAAGCTCGGGCAAACTCTCGCAAGCAATGCCCGATTTTTTCAGCAAGGCAATGATGCGGTCGATCTGGTGTTCCTGCGCCGCTGCATTGTCGATCAGGCCGTGCAAGGCTTTGGATAAGGGATCATCGCCGTTGGGGGTCACGCCATAGGCGGCAAACATGCGGGCCGCGGCCTCGTCTTTGCCGCTGTTGCTTTCTTTCAAGACGATGCGCGCAGGATTACCCACTGCAGTCGCCCCCGGCGGTACTTCCTTGACCACCACCGCATTCGAGCCAACCTTGGCGCCCTCGCCGACGGTGAAGCCGCCCAGCACCTTGGCGCCAGCGCCGATGATCGCACCGCGCGCCAGCGTCGGATGGCGCTTGGCGCCCTTGTTGAGGGAGGTGCCGCCCAGGGTGACGCCCTGATAAATCGTGCAGTCGTCGCCGACTTCGGCGGTTTCGCCGATCACCACGCCAAAACCGTGGTCGATGAATACACGCCGGCCTATGGTTGCACCGGGATGGATTTCAATTCCGGTTAAAGTACGGGCGATCTGCGAAATGAAACGTCCCGGCCATTTGAAGCCGTTGTGCCAGCAATGATGGGCCCAGCGATGCAGGATGATAGCGTGCAGGCCGGGGTAGCACGTCAGCACTTCCCACTCGGTGCGAGCGGCGGGATCACGCGCCATGATGTTGGCAATGTCTTCACGAATGCGGCTGAACATAAGGATATCGAATCAATGCGGAGGCGTAATGTTATTCCATATTACGCCTGCCGTCTTTTGCTACGGAAGTCCGGGGAAATCGGTAAAACGATTTCAGGCTGGACGGGGAAATTCTGAAGCACCGCCATGCATGGCAAACCGACAGTCGGTGATTCAGAGTAAGTAATGCGGAATGGGATCAACAGCCTTTTACCATGCGCTGGCGACGGGCTTCGTACAGGCAGACGCCGGAGGCCACCGACACATTCAGACTTTCGACCGAACCGAACATCGGCACATTCACCAGCACATCGCAGGTTTCGCGCGTCAGGCGACGCATGCCCTCGCCTTCGGAACCCATGACCAGCGCTGCAGGGCCGGAGAAATCGGCCTCGTACAAACCCTTTTCACCGTCTTCGCTGGTGCCGATCAGCCAGATTTCGCGTTCTTTCAGCTCGCGCAAGGTACGCGCCAGATTGGTCACGGTAATGTAAGGCACGGTTTCCGCCGCGCCGCTGGCAACCTTGGCGGCCGTCGCATTCAAGCCCACGGCACGGTCTTTCGGTGCGATCACGGCATGCGCGCCGGCGCCGTCGGCGACCCGCAGGCAAGCGCCCAGGTTGTGCGGATCGGTGATGCCGTCGAGCACCAGCAATAACGGCGGACCGACAATCGCGTCCAGCAACTCATCCAGGTTACGCGCCAGCGACAATTCGCCGGCTTTGGCTACCACGCCCTGGTGGCGACGGGTGCCGACGATATTCGACAAGCGGGCGTCATCCACCGGAATCACACGTACGCCGACAGCCTTGGCCGCATTCAGCAGTTCCTGCATGCGACGATCGACGCGGCCGGCATCCACATAAATCTCTTCCACCGACGATGCTTCATGGCGCAAACGTGCGGTGACGGCGTGAAAGCCAAAAATCATTTTACTTTTCATATTCTATCTATCAGGGATCTATCTAAATCTATCTTTTACGCTTGCTGGATTTCGTAAAAGCCTTGGGCGCACGGTTTTTTTCCGCGACGCTTGCGGTCTTGGCCTTCTTGGCTTTGATCACCTTGCCAGGGCTGGTAGTTTTCGCCGCAGTGGTGACTCCGCCGGATTTCTTGGGTGGCGCGGCCTTGGCGCCGCCCTTTGGCTTGGCGCTGCGCGCCTGTTCGTTATCGGCGCGCCGTGCTTCGTTCTTGAGTACGGTCTTGATACCCGGCTCGTTGACCAGACGCAGATCGATCTTGCGCGCGTCCAGATCAACCCGGCTCACCTGCACTGTCACCCGATCGGTCAGTTGATAACGGATGCCGGTACGTTCGCCGCGCAATTCGTGACGCGCTTCGTCGTACTGGAAATAATCCGCGCCGAGTTCGGTGACATGCACCAGGCCCTCGATATACAAAGCGTCGAGCTGGACAAAAATGCCGAAAGTGGCGACGCCGGAAATGACGCCGGTGAACTCCTCGCCCAGTTTGTCGCGAATGAAATAGCACTTGAGCCATGCTTCGACATCGCGCGAAGCCTCATCGGCGCGCCGCTCATTGGCGGAACAATGCACGCCAAGCGCTTCCCAGATGGCTAGGCTGCCTTCATTTTTCTTCTTGCCCGCCGCCTTGTCTTCAGCCTGTTTCTTGCGGCCCGCCGGCGACAGCATGGTGTTCAGTGCACTGGTATCGAGGCCCTTAGGATCGTAGCGCTTGCCTTGCAGGATCGCCTTGATCGCGCGATGGGTCAGCAAATCGGGATAGCGCCGGATCGGGCTGGTGAAATGCGCATACGATTCATACGACAAGCCGAAGTGACCGATGTTTTCCGGATCGTAGACTGCTTGCTGCATGGAACGCAGCAGCATGGTTTGCAGCAACAAGGCATCCGGCCGCGCCTTGATCTTCGGCATCAGTTCGGCGTAATCGGAGGCGGACGGCGTATCGCCGCCGGCCAGCGTCAGGCCGACCTGCTTGAGGAAGGTGCGCAGTATCGCCAGCTTTTCCTTGGTGGGTTGGGCATGGACCCGGTATAAGCCCGGATGCTTGTGACGCTCCATCAGATCGGCGGCGCAGACGTTGGCCGCCAGCATGCACTCTTCGATCACCTTGTGGGCATCGTTGCGGGTGCGCGGCAGGATTTTCTCTATCTTGCCGGCGGCGTTGCAGACGATGTAAGTCTCGGTGGTTTCGAAATCGATTGCGCCGCGTGCCTGGCGCGCTTGCAGCAAGGCATGGAACACTTCATACAGATGCAGCAAATGCGGCACCAGGCCGGGACTCTTGGCCGCTTCCGGACCCTTGGTATTGCCCAGGATCGCCGCCACTTCGGTATACGTCAGGCGTGCCGCCGAATGAATCACCGCAGGATAAAACTGGTAGGCCTTGATTTCACCCTTGGCGCTGATCACCGCATCGCATACCAGTGTCAGGCGATCGACGTCGGGATTGAGCGAGCACAGGCCGTTGGACAATTTCTCCGGCAGCATCGGAATCACGCGCCGCGGGAAATATACCGAGGTGCTGCGTTCCAGCGCATCGACATCCAGCGCGTCGTTAGGCTTGACATAGTGGCTGACGTCGGCAATCGCGACAATCAGCCGATAACCGTTGGCGCGGCCGATCTTGACCGGTTCGCAATACACCGCATCGTCGAAATCGCGCGCGTCTTCGCCATCGATCGTCACCAGCGGCACGTCGCGCAAATCGACGCGGCCGGCCAGATCGGCAGCCTTGACTTCGCTCGGCAGCTTGGCCGCCAGTTTCTTTGCGGCTTCGGAAAACTCGTGCGGCACGCCATATTTGCGCACGGCAATTTCGATTTCCATGCCCGGATCGTCGATATCGCCGAGAATTTCTACAATCTTGCCCACCGGCTGCGTATAGCGCGAAGGCTGTTCGGTCAGTTGCACGCTCACCACCTGCCCGGCCTTGGCTTTGCCGGGCGAGCCGGCCAGAATGATGTCCTGGCCGATGCGTTTGTCTTCGGGGGCGATCACCCAGACCCCGTTTTCATTCAGCAAACGGCCGATCACATGGGTATTCGCCCGCGCCACCACCTCGACAATCGTCCCTTCCGGACGGCCGCGGCGGTCGGTGCCGACGATGCGCGCCTGCACCCGGTCGCCATGCAGCACTTTCTGCATTTCCTTTTCAGGCAGGAAAACGTCATCGCCGCCCTCGTCCGATATCAGGAAACCGTAACCGTCGCGGTGACTGCTGACGCGGCCCTCGATAAAGCCGGGTGAGTTGGTGAGTTTGTAGATGCCGCCGCGATCGGGCTTGATCTGACCGTCGCGCTCCATGGCGTTCAAGCGGCGCGTCAAGCCATCCATTTCATCGGGTTTGACATTAAGCGCGGCGGCTAGAGCAGCGGCGTTTTGCGCCTCGGAAGAGGTGCGCAGAAGGCCGAGAATTTCCTCCCGGCTGGGGATGGTGTAGGAATATTGGCTCAAAAGGCTATTTTCAACAGGTTGTTATTCATCAAGGCTTAGTGTAACGGAGGATTATGACATTCTCCTAACCAAGCAATTTATATCTTCATATCGTTATGACTGGGTTGACTTATTCCTGCATTGGCTTATAATCTCGCTCTCTCAAGCCCACGTGGCGGAATTGGTAGACGCGCATGGTTCAGGTCCATGTGCCGCAAGGTGTGGGGGTTCGAGTCCCTCCGTGGGCACCAAATACCATAGACTAGGCCCCCGAATGTAAATACGGGGGCCTAGCTCTCCGCAAAATTCCCAGCATTACCGAGTTGCTCCGGGATACTTGGCGGATTCAGAATTAACATTTGCCAGGCATCGCGGTGCGCCGTTCCCGGCGCAAACACGATGCATATAATATCAGCAAAATACATTATCCAGGCGCGCCGAGTCCCGGCCTGTTCTCGGCCCGCTGCGGCCGTATCCAATCCCGATCTAGATGAAATGGTGAAGCGTCACGCCTCGTTCATTTGAATGGATTGAGCAATACTTCCCGAGGATTCAGCACGGTTCCAGCCTGAATTTCGGCATCGATCACCTGATAGAAGGCGTTGCCGGTATCGGCAATATTCCAGGTACTCAAAATCACGTGATAACCGCTATGGCCAGCCGGAATATTGCAGCTGTGCTTTACGTGCGTATTGCTGAGCGGCGCAAAACCGCCCCAGGTGAACAACAACTACCGGCCGCTCGATTCTCGGACCATGCCCGCTTGCCGCGTAACGGCCAAGGTTGACAGTTCGCCGACAGTTCTTTGACTGTCGCCTGACCGGCCTTGCCGACAGACAAATGCTTTCCAGATTCACCCTATAATGTGCGACATCTTGCCCGCCGCGTCTCTTTTCAGACGACAGCGGCGTCAACGCCATAAGGATATTCATAGTGAAACTGACCAATCAATCTGTCATAGCATTGCTGTGGGGCTTGCTCTACCTGGTCACCGGTTACATGTCGCATCAACTCAACGGTCCGATTGCGGCGACCGGTTATATCTGGCTGCCCGCCGGCGTCACGGTGGCAGCGTTCATGCTGACCAAGACCGCGCGCTGGCTGCCTTTGATCATCGGCTTCGTGCTGGCGCAACTGCTGCTGGGCTGGATCGAAGATCGCAACTTGTTTCGTATCGCGCTGTTTGCCCTTGATGAAATCGGCATCGCGGCGATCGTGGTGGCGCTGGTGCGGATGACGCAATTGCCGATGGAAGGTTTGCATTTCGTGCGCGGCCTGCTGATCGCCGGTGTTGCCTGCAGTGCGATCAGCGCGGCGATAGGCGCAGCCTGGTTTTTCCTGGTGCAACAGGTGCCGTTCTGGCCGACAGCGCGCATCTGGGCTGCCTCCGATCTGGTGGGCATCCTGATTATCACGCCCGTGCTGGCGGGCTGGTCGCGCTTCCACGCCATGCGTTCGGGCGGCATGCGCCGCAGCGATTTTCTGTGGGGCCTGGCGGCATTCGTCGCCTTGGGCGTCACTGCCTATGTGATTTTCGACGGCCACGGCATCAGCAATTTTTCTGCCGGCGTCAATTTCGCGCTGACCTACGTACCGCTGTTTTTCGCTGCAATCGTGACCTTGTTGTGGGGCGGCCGCGGCGGCTCATTGGCGGTTGCCATGCTGGCCTTCTTTGCCTTGTTGAACACGGTGCAAGGCGAAGGGCCTTTTGCCGCCTTTGCCGACACCTATTCCAAACATTCGCTGCTGGAAGCGCAACTCTATCTGGCCGTTGCCGCCCTGCTCTGCCTGTTGATCAGCGCCCTCAAAACCACCCGCGAACAATTGCACGAGGATGCCGCGCAGTGGAAAAGCGATGTCGAACTGGCCTTGAGCGTCAGCCGGCAATTGGTCTACAGCATGGATCCGGATAGCAGAAAACTGTGCTGGAACGGCGATCTGCAAGGATTGCTAGGAGTAAGCAACGCCGCATTCAGTGATATTGACCAGGTTCTGGCGCATGTCCACCCCGACGACCGCCAGCAATTGCGCAGCCGCTGGCTGGACGACACCGATGACGACGCCCGTTCAGATCTGAGTTTCCGCCTGCTGCTGCCGGCTGGGGAAACCAGCCATGTGACCGACATGAGCGCGGTGCTGCTCGACGCCGACGAATCGGTCGCCATGGTGGCTGGCGCCTGGCGCCTCAATCTCAAGGAGGACGCGCTGCAACGGGGCCGGGCATGAGTGTTCGCACCGGCGCCTTGCTGATTCACGGCCTGGGCGGCACCCAATTCGATCTCGGCTCGATGCACAAAGTGCTGCAGCGCGCCGGCGTGGAAACCCACGCCGTTACCCTGCCCGGCCACGGCGGCCAGCCGGAAGATCTGGTGACCGTCAGCTACGAGGACTGGCTGGACGCCATCACCGCCAGCTACCATGAACTGGCGCCGCAATACGATACTTTCCATGTCATGGGCATGTGCCTGGGTTCGCTGCTGGCGCTGGCCCTATGCGAACGGGTGCGGCACAGCAAAGGCAATTTGGTGACACTGGCGCCGCCGGTCTTTATCGATGGCTGGTCGACGCCCTGGTATCGCCAGCTGCGGCATCTGGTGTATTGGATCCCCGGCATGTCGGGCAGGATGAAAGTGGAAGAAGACGAGCCGTTCGGCATCAAGAACGCTACGGTGCGCGCTATCGTCAAGGCCAAATTCGCGCGCGGCGACAATTTCCACTATCGCTGGGTGCCGCTGGCCTGCATACGACAGGTTGACCGCTTGCGCAAGAAGGTGCTGGCCGGCGCCCACAAGATTTCCTGCCCGACCTTGGTGGTGCATGCGCGCGAAGACGAACTGACCAGCATGAAATCGGCCGAATTCCTGCTGGCGGCTTTGCCGGACGCACGGGTGGTGGTGCTGGAAAACAGCTATCACATGGTTTGTGTCGACAATGACCGCGAACAAGTGGTCAACAGCGTGCTGGAATTTTTCGGTTACCCGTCGCTGCCGCCACGGCGGGTGCGCGGCGCTGACAAGGCTTAACAGGCAAGGCTCAAGATGCGCCGCTGCGCGCCGGCAGTTTTAAAAGACCCGGCCCAATTGCAAATAAAGATTCCACACTCCGCGCGGCGCAAGCGCCAGGCCAAAATACAGAGGCCAAAAACATGCTGGCGCTTTTCTTGAATGGTCCGGAGCCAAAAGCGGTGCGAGTCTGCCAGACGTCGCCGGCTTCCAGGCTGGTACCCAGCACCGTATTGCGTAGCCCGGGCAAATTCAGTTCCGGCATGTCGCGCAGATAGGTCAAGCGGCTATACAGCAGGTAGTTGCCGGTAAACTGATCGGGGGCGTAAGCCGATAAATGCTGAAATCCGCCCAGGGTAAATCCGAGCCCGCCATTGCCGGCTGCGTCATTCGCTTCGTTGCCATAGGTGCCAGCCGCTTCCAGCGCCAGGTTAAGTGTATTGCCGCCGCGGCTGACTGCCCACAATGCCTTGCCTTGAGCATCGCTGTAGCTGTTATTCGCGCCGCCGAAGGCGACGTTGCTGGTGGCGGAAAGATAGTAGCCTTTGCGCGGAAACAGCGGATCATCAAGCTGATCCACGGTAAGTTGAGTACGGACTACCGGTTGTTTTACCCGCACGGTGTCAAAGGTCAGGTCAGGAAAAAACTCGGCAATTATTCGCGGAAAATTATAGGTAGGTTTGGCCACCTGCCATTGGTAGTAGACCCCCGCTCGAAATTCGCCGAGCCGTCCGATCGGCACGCCCAGATCGACTCCGACCTTGGTGGTGTCGAGCCGGTAGGCGGTCAGCGGAACGGTGGTCGAAGTGGCTTCGCTATCCGCGTAGATATCGAAATGCCGGCGCGCATATTCTGCATAAGGCGCTACATACAGGCCCACGGTATTCCATATCGGCTGCCGCAATTCGGTATGCAGGCTAGCTTGCTTGCTCCCCAGCACGGCGTCGTTACGCCACTCCAAGCCACTTTGGGTAAGCCACGGCAAACGATGGCCGATTTGCAAATTGAAATCGCCGCGGCCGTCGAAATTATTCGACATGCCGAGGCCGAACAACAGGAAATGCGGCCCCCAGGATTTTTCATCGGCGTCCACCTTCAGCACATTGCGGCCGTTCTCGCTCACAAGTTCTTGCGTCACACTCTTGAAATCGCCGTTGGTCGACAAACGCGCCACTTCTTTATTGAGTGCGACCGGATTGTAGAAATCCCCTTCGCGCACGTTCAACGCACGTTGCACCACCGCTGCCGGCACCCGCCCATTGCTGTGGATTTCGATCGCGTCAATGTGGGTATCCTGGGCCAGCACCGGGCCGCCGCTGCGCTCGGCAAGATAGGCCTTCCATTGCTGCGGCGGCAGCGCCAGCGCCGCCAGCTTGGCGTGCTGGCGCTGCGCCGCATCGTAGCCGGCCTTGACGCCGTCCTTGCCGCGCGAGAAATCGGAAAACGACAAATTGCCCAGATCCGGCTCGATCAGCACGTCGTCTTTCTTGAGCGAATCGATCTGCTGCTTGACGTTCTGGCGAATCAGAATCGTCACCATCTGCTGCGCCACCGCGGTCGGCGAATCGAGGGTGGCCGGATCATCCAGGTCGGTGGCGATATTGACCGCGATGATGATGTCAGCGCCCATGCTGCGCGCCAGCGATACCGGCAGGTTGCGCACCAGGCCGCCGTCCACCAGGGTCCGGCCGTCCAGCTTGAGCGGTGCAAACAGCCCCGGCACCGCCATGCTGGCGCGAATCGCGCGCGGCAGCGAACCCTGGCTCAGCACCACTTCGGCGCCGCTGCCGAGATCAGTCGCCACTGCGCGGAAAGGCGTCGGCAGCTTGTCGAAAGAAATATTCGCCGGCAGCTGCGGCGTCCAGTTCTGCAATAAGGTCAGCAGATTATTTCCTTGCACCAGACCGGCCGCCAGTTTCATTTTGCCGTCGCCATAGCCGGCCGCCAAACCGATGGGATATTGGAAATCGTCTTCGCGCTGAGATTGCGGCAGCTCTGCCCTTTCATTGCGGTCGAAGGCGATATCGCTCAGGTTGGTCTCGGTCAGGATCCGGTCCAGCTCTTCCACCGACAAGCCGCTCGCGTACAAACCGCCGACCACCGCCCCCATGCTGGTTGCCGCCACATAATCGATAGGAATGTGCATCTGTTCCAGCGCCTGCAGCACGCCCAAATGAGCATAACCGCGGGCGCCGCCGCCGGACAGCACCAGGCCGATACGCGGCCGGGCCGGAGTTGCATCTTTGGCATCGGTCGGCACGTTCGGTGCGGCCGACGCTGTGCTTGCATGGGCCAGACTCAAAAGCAGGCACCCCAGATAGATGCATAAACTGCGGAACAGACGGTAAATTACGTTACTTCGCTTCGAAAGAGGCATAACTAGCGGGAAAGCACCTGATATTGAGGGTTATTAATGAGGGTCATTAAGTGATGAACCGCCAGATTATATTTGAATAAGCCGGCAGTCTCCTTAATACATCAAATGCTTTATGCAAGCTCCGGGCTATTGAAGCCGACACCCGCGCCCTAATATGGTTGAAAAGCGCGGCCGTCAGACGGCTTCCTTGCGCCCCGATTCATTTTTCTTACAGGTCTCCCATGCCCTCGCGCTTCGCCATATTAGTCGTTCTGTTTTTGCTGGGCGTGTTGCATGCTCTGATCGGCTGGCTCTTGATGCCGGCGCTGGCGGCTATCCCGTTGTTGCCAGTCTTGCTAGGCGGCTGGCTGCTGCTGTCGTTTCTACTGATTCCAGCCGGTCTGCTGGCCCGTGTCATCCAGAGCCAGCCATTGTCCGATCGCCTGGCGTGGGCCGGCATGCTGGCCATGGGGATATTTTCATCGCTGCTGCTGGCTACCCTGCTGCGCGAGCTGTGCCTGTTGCTGGCGCCGTGGCTCAAGCTGGACCATGATCGGCTCTCGCTTTGGAGCGCGCTGGCGGTGTTGCTGGTGACCGCCATTTCAAGCGTCATCGGCTATTTCAATGCGCGCCGCCTGGCTGCGGTAGTCGAGGTCGATGTCCCGATCAGCGGTTTGCCCGCGGCCCTGCATGGCTACACCATCGTGCAAATCAGCGACATTCATGTCGGCCCGACCATCAAACACAGTTATCTGGACGCCATCGTCGACAAGGTCAACAGCCTCAGGCCGGACTTGATCGCTGTGACTGGGGATCTGGTCGACGGCAGCGTGCAGGAACTGGCTGCGCACACTGCGCCGCTGGCCAAGCTGCACTCCCGCGACGGCGCCTATTTCGTCACCGGCAACCACGAATATTATTCGAACGCGCCGGAATGGGTGGCGGAGGTGCGCCGGCTTGGATTGACCGTGCTGATGAATCAGCATGTGGTCATCAACCACCAGGGAGCATCGCTGCTGGTGGCTGGCGTCACGGACTATAGCGCCCATCATTTCGACGAAGCCCAGCGCAGCGATCCGCATGCGGCGCTGGCTGGCGGTCCGCAGCAAGTGGCGCTGAAACTGCTGCTGGCGCATCAGCCGCGTTCGGCCGCAGCGGCAGCCGACGCCGGCTTCGATCTGCAGCTATCCGGCCATACCCATGGCGGCCAATTCTTTCCGTGGAATCTGTTTGTGCCTTTGCAACAGCCGTATACCGCCGGCTTGAATCGCCTGCGCAATTTATGGGTGTATACCAGCCGCGGCACCGGCTATTGGGGGCCGCCGAAACGGCTGTTCGCGCCATCCGAAATTACCCGTTTGCGCCTGGTGCAAACTTAAGCCGGACCAAACCCTGCAAGCCGGATCGGCTGGAGTTTCAGAGAATCACCTTGCCGCGCATGGCCTTGTCTTTGCCGCGCCGGGTCTTGCTGTCGACGCGCTTTAACTGAGCGCTGCGGCTGGGCGCGGTTGGCCGTCTTTTTTTGCGGATCACGGTCACGCTCAGCAATAGTTCCTGCAAGCGCAACAGGGCTTCACTCTTGTTTTTTTCCTGGCTGCGCGATTGCTGCGCCTTGAGGATGAGCACGCCGTCCTTGGTAATGCGCTGGTCGTTCAGGGCCAGCAGCCTTTCCTTGTAAAACTCCGACAACGACGATGAGCGGATGTCGAAACGCAGATGTATCGCCGATGAGACTTTATTGACATTCTGGCCGCCCGGCCCTTGGGCGCGGACGGCGCTGATCTCAATCTCGCTCAGCGGAATCGCGAGTGAGCCGGTGATGCGCAGCAGCTTGTCGTCGTTAGGTGGAAACATGCGCAATATTATGGCACTTATGTCACGCCAGACGCTTCTGTTCCGCTTCTATGATGCGTTACGACGGTCTTCCAGCAACGTCCCCGCCGCCTTGGCTTCAGCTTCATGGCCAGGCTCACGCCAGGTTTCCGCCAAAGCATCGGTCTGCCATTGCTGCATCGCCGGCAATGCAAGCAAACGCGTTACATAGGCTTGCGCTGCAGGACTCAGCTTGAGGCCGTAGGTCTGCACCCGAAAAGCCACCGGCGCAAAAAACGCATCGACGGCGCTGAAGTTTGCGCCCGCCAGGAAAGGGCCGCCAAAACGTTGCAAGC
>NZ_JAGQEG010000096.1 GCF_018305005.1 Collimonas silvisoli | reverse complement strand
TCTACCTGCTCGACAACGCTCAATTTAAAAGCCAGGCTGTAATCACGTTGGCTGCGCCGCATCTCTTGCTCCATTTGACACTCCTTCTCTTCATCGAAAAAGTGTCAACCTAATTCAGGACGGGTCATTCCAACAAAAAAAGCCGCTATCTTCAGCGGCTTTGTTGTGGCGTGTATCTTATTCAGGATGGAACTGGTGAGCGAAAGTAAATTCATCGGTGCGCGGCGTGTACTTCAGGCCTTTGCGCAGCGCCCAGGTCGCATATTGATGGTATAGCGGGATCAGCGCGTAATCGTTAAGCGCAACTGTTGCGCCTTGGCGGGCAAAATCCTCACGTTGTTTCTGGTCGACCGAGGCCAATGACGATTGCGCCAGCTGGTCCAGTTTCGGATTGGTATATTTGCCCCAGTTCCATGAACCCCAGCCGGTATCGGGATTGGTGGTGCCGAGCAGGGTGCGCAAACCGAAATCGCCGGCCAGCGTGCCCCAGCCCAGGAGTGCGGCGCTATACTCGCCGGCCCGCGCCTTGCCGAAATAAACCGCCAGCGGCAGCGTATCGACCTTGGCTTGAATTCCGACCCGGTTCAGCAGTTGGGCGACGGTCTGCACCACGCGTTCGTCGTTGATGTAGCGGTTGTTCGGGCCATGCAGCGTTATGCCGAAACCGTTGGGGTAACCGGCTGCCGCCAGCAATTTTCTGGCGCCTTCCGGATCGTATTTCTCTACTCTCAGCGTATCGGCGTATCCCAGTATCCCAGGGGCAACGATATTCGACGCCGGCACTGCCAGTCCTTCCAAAGTGCGGTCGACCAAAGCCTGGCGATTGATGGCTTTGGAAATCGCCTGGCGCACGCGGACGTCTTTCAAGGGATTCTTGTCTAGCGGTTTGCCGGCCTTGTCAGTGATGTCAGGCGACTTGTCGCGCGACTGATCCAAGGTCCAGAAGATGGTACGCCAGGAAATTTTTTGCGCCAGCTTGAATTGTGCGTTGGTTTTCAACTTGGCGAGATCGGCCGGCGGCACATTTTCGATAGCGTCGACTTCTCCTGCCAGCAAGGCTGCCAGACGGGCGCCGTCAGAGGTCAGGATGCGGAACGTGACTTTGTCCCAGGCCGGTTTCTCGCCCCAGTAGGCATCGTTGCGCACCAGTTCGATACGGTCGCCGCGCTTGAAGCCGGCAAATTTGAAGGGGCCGGTGCCGACCAGCGCTTTGCCGCTGTTGAAGTCTTCGGTGGTGGCGTTTTGCGCCGCTTTCTTGGAGACGATGAATATGGTGCTGACATCCAGCGCCAGCGGTCCGTAAGGCGTGGCGGTTTTCAGACGGACGGTATATGGATCGACTACCTGCTTGCCGATGATTTGCTTGGTGTAACTGGTAAATGGGCCGGGGCTGTTGGTCAGCGTGGCGGGGCGGTCCAGCGAAAATACAACATCGTCTGCGGTCAGCTCGGAGCCATCGCTGAATTTAACCCCGTGCCGCAACTTGAATTCCCAGGTGAGCGGATCAATTGCCGTCCAGGAAGTGGCCAAACCTGGAATCAAACGGCCATTCGGGTCGACATTGACCAGCGCGTCGAACAGATGCGATGACAGCGAGATATTCGGCGCGATATTGTTGAAGTGCGGGTCCAGCGTGGAGACATCGGCATATAAGCCGACTTTCAGGTCGGCGGCGTAAGTTGCTGAAGAGCTCAACGCCAAGGATGTCAATGTACTCAAACCGACAAAAGCCAGGCTCAGTATTTTCTTTCTGGAAAGCTGGAACATGGGATCTCCCAATCGTGATGAATAAGGCAAAAGCCAATTCTATGGGCGCTTATGTAATTATCAAAACACAATAATTGCTTTCTATTATGTGTTTTGGTTATATAGGGTAAGATGAAGGGCCGAAATCGCCGACCGGGAATGTCTGACTTCGCAATCAAAAGTGCAACTCTTTCCCTCGACGCAACTTTTATTTGTATGCTCTGTGCTTTAAATAAATTTATCGGTTATAATGCGGCATCGTTTAAGATTCGAGCTAGTAGTGCAGTATTAGTCTGTCATTTCTTTCTTGCTTCAAACGATCAACGGGCGATAGCCCAACTTAACTGAAATAGGAAATGTAATGGCAACTGGTATCGTAAAGTGGTTCAATGATTCGAAGGGTTTTGGTTTTATTACTCCTGACGAAGGTGGTGAAGATCTGTTCGCGCACTTCTCCGCAATCAATTCTTCCGGCTTCAAGTCGCTGCAAGAGAACCAACGTGTTTCTTTCGAAGTTACTGCCGGCCCTAAGGGCAAGCAAGCTTCGAACATCCAAGCTATCTAATTCGTAGCTGGCTCAGTTGAAATAAATTGAGTACCGCAAAAATCCCCGGCAAGCCGGGGATTTTTTTCGTCTATACGAAACGTGGCAGCCACTATAAATCCGGAAAGAGTGTTGCTGTCAGGAAGCTGTAAGGGTTGCCTGAAATGCTAGGGCTCTATCTGCTGTGTACCAGATAGCATATATTGCAGTAAGCTAGAAAAGCATTTTGCACTGAGAGAGTTGCTCGGTTTCTGTGAATGCCGACGCTCGTCAAGATAAAAACACGGAGGAGACTGCATGAACATCGTAAGCAAAGCATGTGCGGCGGCGGCATTGGTAAGCTGGTCGCTGGCCGCAGGGGCTGCGGAGCCAATCAAGATCGGCGTTACCGGACCATTTACCGGCGGTTCGGCGCCTATGGGCGTGTCCATGCGTGACGGCGTCAAGCTGGCGGTTGCGGACATCAACGCCAAAGGCGGAGTGCTGGGACGCCAGCTGCAGTTGGTCGAGCGCGACGATGAAGCCAAGAATGAACGCGGAGTCCAGGTCGCGCAAGAACTGATCAACAAGGAAAAAGTGGTTGGCACGGTCGGCTTCATCAATACCGGCGTCGCCCTGGCTTCGCAACGCTTCTACCAGGACGCCAAGATTCCGGTGATGAATAATGTCGCCACCGGCAGCATCATCACCAAGCAGTTCGTGGCGCCGGAGCAGAAGGATAATTACGTATTCCGTACCTCTGCCAACGATACCATCCAGTCGGCGATGATCGTCGACGAAGCGGTGGTCCGTCAAAAACACACCAAGGTCGCAATCCTGGCCGATTCGACCAACTACGGTCAGCTCGGCCGCGAAGATCTGGAGCGCGCCCTGGCCGCCAAGGGCATCAAACCGGTTGCAGTTGAAAAATACAACCTGAAAGATGTGGACATGACCGCCCAGCTGCTGAAAGCCAAACAGGGCGGCGCTCAGGTGGTGCTGACTTACGGTATCGGCCCGGAACTGGCGCAAATTGCCAATGGCATGGAAAAGCTCAACTGGAAAGTGCCTCTCATCGGCAGCTGGACACTGTCGATGGGGAATTTCATCGATAACGCAGGGAAAAATGGCGAAGGCGCGCGCATGCCGCAGACCTTCATCCAGGATCCCAACACAGCCAAGCGCAAGGCCTTCATCGAAGCCTATCAAAAAACCTACAAGGTTGATCGCATCCCGTCCCCCGTGTCAGCGGCTCAAGGATACGACTCGGTTTACCTGCTTGCAGCAGCGATCAAGCAGGCCGGCAGCACCGATGGCGTTAAAGTGCGCGAGGCGCTGGAAAACCTGAACGGCACCGTGGAAGGCGTGGTTACCACTTACGCCAAGCCCTATACGCATGATGATCACGAAGCGATCAAGCCTGGCATGGTAATGATTGGCGAGGTCAAGAATGGTCGGGTGGTATTAGCCAAGTGATCGGGGGCCGGAGTGCGGTAAGGTCGCGCTCCGGTCGAACATCCGTTTGAGCGACATGGATCCCAGCCTGCGCAGTAAGCAGGCTGGATTTATTTCGTCAAACGGGAGTGTTGTTTTGCCATGCTGCGGTTAGCCTAATTAATGCTCCGCAGTCTCTTGGGTCAATATCATGGAAATTCTGCTGCAACTCGTCTTCAGCGGTATCGCGCTAGGCATGATCTACGCGGTGATCGCTTTCGGTTATCAACTCACGTTCGCTACTTCCGGCACCCTCAATTTTGGCCAGGGCGAGGCATTGATGCTGGGCGCCCTGGTCGGTCTCAGCCTGGTCGGCAATATTCATGGCGGCCCTTATTTGAACTACTGGCTGATGATCCCGGTGGTGATTGTTTTCGGCGGGCTGCAAGGCGCCGTGGTCGAATGGATAGGGGTGCGTCCGGCGCTCAAGATCAAATCGGAATTCGGCTGGATCATGTCGACTATCGCGTTGGCGATCATCTTCAAGAATGTCGCTGAAAACATTTGGGGCAAAGACGACCTGACTTTCCCGTCGCCTTTGTCGTCGACGCCGTTCCAGGTATTCGGCGCCAATGTTCAGCTGATGCAGGTAGTAGTGGTGGTGGGCGCGCTGGCGATGATGCTGGCGGTTGAAATATTCAATCGCAAATCGATTTATGGCAAGGCGGTGGTGGCGACCTCGAACGATCGCGATGCGGCCGGCCTGATGGGCATCAACACCAGCATGGTGATTACTTTCTCTTACGCTTTGTCATCGGCCACTGCGGCATTTGCCGGCGTGCTGGTGGCGCCGCTGACGTTGACCGGCGCCACCATGGGCGCGGCACTGGGCTTGAAGGCATTTGCAGTCGCGATCATCGGCGGCCTCACCTCGGGCATGGGGGCGGTAGTCGGCGGCCTGATCCTGGGCATTGCGGAGACGCTGACCGGATTTTATATCTCTACCGGCTACAAGGAAGTGCCGGGGCTGTTGCTGTTGCTGCTGGTGCTGGCCATCAAGCCGGCGGGCCTGTTCGGTAAAACCGCCATCAAGAAAGTGTGAAGATGAATAAAAAATCGCATTTTCTCCCTGCGCTGGCCGTGATTGGCATCCTGTTGCTGCTGGCGTTTCCACAAGTTTTCCCGAATCCGTATTACATCCATCTGGCCGAAACCATCCTGATTTACGCGATTCTGCTGTTCGGCCTGGATATCGTGGTCGGTTATACCGGCCAGGTCTCGCTGGGACACGCCGGCTTGTTCGGGATCGGCTCCTACACCACGGGGGTATTGGTGTTCAAGCTCGGCTGGCCGTTCCTGATCGCCGCCCCGGCCAGCCTGGCGGTTACCGCCGTATTCGGCGCTATCCTGGCCCTGCCTGCATTGCGCGTGACGGGGCCTTATCTGGCCATGGTCACGCTGGCGTTCGGCACCATCATCCAGATCCTGATCAATGAAATGAGCTTTCTGACGGAAGGGCCGATGGGGATCAAGCTGAACAAGCCGGATTTCTTCGGCCATCGCCTCGACGAAGTGGAGTATTTCTACCTGGTCGCGGGCTTGATGGTGTTGTCGCTGATCGTGGTGCACCGGATCGTCAAGTCGCATCTGGGGCGCGCCTTCCAGGCGCTGCGCGATAGCCCGATCGCCTCCGATTGCATGGGGGTGTCGGTGTATCGCTACAAAGTGTATGCGTTTGTGATCAGCGCTGCGCTGGCCGGCCTGGCGGGCAGTTTGTACGCCTATTCGGAGGCATATATTTCGCCGAATACCTATAACTTCGAGCTGACCATCCTGTTCCTGCTGGCGGTCATCATGGGCGGCCGCAAGAGCCGCACCGGCTCGCTGATCGGGGCCTTGATCGTGGTCATGCTGCCGAGCTTGCTGGCGGACATTGAATTATTCCGTCAACTTGCCACCGCCGCTGCAGTGATCGCCGTGCTGGCGACCGCTTTCCTGTTATGGAAAAAGCGCAAGACCTTGCGCGAGATGCTGGTGCCGCTGGTGGCGACTGTCGGCATGGCGATTTTTTCCTATCGGCTGGAAAACATTACCGACTGGCGCCTGACGGTATTTGGATTGATGACGCTGTTCGTGGTGTATTACCTGCAGGATGGGATTGTCGGCTTTGCGCGTAATCTGCTGGGCCAGAAAATGTCCGCAAGCAGCAAGCAGGCTAGCGTGACTGCCAGTTCCGAGCAGGCATGGGCTTCGGCCGGCGGCAGTGCCGCGGTTGGCGCTACCTTGCTGAGGTGTCAGAAAATACTGATGCAGTTTGGCGGTCTTAAAGCGCTCAATGAAGTCAATCTGGAAATCGTCAAAGGTAGTGTGCACGGCTTGATCGGGCCAAACGGCTCGGGCAAGAGCACCATGATGAACGTACTCACCGGCATCTACAAACCGACTGCCGGCAAGGTTGAATTCAATGGCAAGGCAATTTCCGGTTCGACACCGTCGGCCATTGCACTGGGCGGCGTCGCCCGGACTTTCCAGAACGTGCAATTGTTCGGTGAAATGAGCGCCACTGAAAACGTGCTGGTCGGCTTGCATCACACTTTCCGCAGCAATGTACTGGACGTGATCTTCCATACTCCGCGTTATCGGCGCGAGGAGCAGGCGGCGCGCGAACTTGCCGCCAGCATCTTGCGATTCGTCGGCTTGACCGGACTTGCGGGCGAGGAGGCGCGCAATCTGCCCTATGGCAAGCAACGCTTGCTGGAAATCGGCCGCGCGCTTGGATTGAACCCGGAATTGCTGTTGCTGGACGAGCCTGCGGCAGGACTGACGGCGCCGGACATCACGGAGCTGATCGCGATCATCAACAAGATCCGCCAGCACGGCGTCACGATCATCCTGATCGAACATCATATGGACGTCGTCATGTCGATTTCCGACACAGTGACGGTGCTGGATTTCGGCCAGAAAATCGCCGAAGGCAAGCCGGCAGCGGTGCAAAGCGATCCCAAGGTGATCGAAGCCTATCTCGGCGGCACTGTTGGCGAAGTCGCCGACGATAATGGCGCAGCTGCGCCATCCACTTCCAACGCAGTGGGGTCATAAGATGCTCTCGATTTCCAATTTGCATGCGGCGTATGGCAAGGTTGAAGTGCTGCACGGTATTTCGCTGGAGGTGCCGAAAGGCAAGGTGGTGACGCTGATCGGCTCCAATGGCGCCGGCAAGACCACCACCATGCGTGCTATCTCCGGCATGATCAAAGCCAAATCCGGCACTGTCACTTTGGCCGGAGTCGACGTTACCGGACTGGCTTCTCATAAGATCGCGCGAGCCGGACTAGCGCATTCGCCTGAAGGCCGCCGCGTGTTTGCGACCATGAGCGTGGTCGATAACCTGCTGCTGGGCGCATTTCCGCGGTTTACCCGCTTGCGTCCGCGCGGCGACATCAAACACGATCTTGAACAGGCGCTGGAATTATTTCCGCGCCTGAAAGAGCGTCAAAGCCAACTGGCCGGCACCTTGTCCGGCGGCGAGCAGCAGATGCTGGCGATGGCGCGTGCCGTCATGCTCAATCCGGAAGTGATCTTGCTGGACGAACCCTCAATGGGGCTGGCGCCGATTCTGGTAGAGGAAGTATTCCGCATCATTTCACGCCTTAAGGAGCAGGGGGTGACGATGTTGCTGGTCGAGCAATTTGCGGCAGCGGCATTGAATGTCGCCGATTACGGCTACGTGCTGGAGAACGGGCGGATTTCAGTGCATGGCCCAGCGGAGAAGCTGAAAAATGATCCCGCGGTAAAAGCAGCATATCTCGGAGGCGGGCAACACTGATAGATATGATTTGTTGATTTGCAGAAATTTTCTGCTGAAGATAAATTATTTATCGGCAATTTTTGTGCGCTAAAGGTTGGGTTTTGAGCACGGTTTAGTTTTCTACAGTGTTCCGAACGTGAGAATCTGGCAATGCCGTAATGCAGCACATGCATAAAACGGTCAACCATGATTTCAACTTCGGGGCACTCAAAATGACACAAGACCAGACAATCCACACATTCAGCCCAGCTTCAGCGGAAACCTTCACCCCATCATCTTTGCCAGAAAAAGCTGCCACGGCAACGCTGCCCGAGCAGCGCCTGCCGTTCACCATCAGGGTAGTGAATGACGAGCAGGCTTTGCAGAAGGCGGTGGATATCCGTCACGCGGCGTACAGCCGCCATCTGCCCGAACTGGCGCCGAATCTGCTGCGTTTCGAGCCAGCGGACCTTGCACAAGATACGATCGTGCTACTTGCCGAATCCAAGCTCGACGGCTCATCGTTGGGCACGATACGGATTCAAACCAATCGTCTGCAAGCTTTGGGGTTGGAGCAATCGGTGACCTTGCCGGATTGGCTGCAAGGCCGACGCTTGGCAGAAGCGACCCGTTTGGGGATAATCGACAGCAAGATCGGCAAGGTAGTCAAAGCTTTACTTTTTAAGGCGTATTTTCAATATTGCGTTGAGAATGGAATCGACTGGATGGTAATTACCGCTCGCACTCCCTTGGATAGACAGTATGCGGCGCTATTGTTCCAGGATGTTTTTCCCGGACAGGGATTTATGCCGATGCGGCACGTAGGCAATCTGCCGCATCGGGTCATGGCTTTTGAGATTGCCACGGCCAAAGCGCGTTGGACCGCCGCAAAGCATCCTTTGCTGAGTTTGATGTGCGACATACGTCATCCTGATCTGATTCTTGAGCAGCCGCCCGATACGCCCGCCGAAAATCAATCTGGCTTTAAACGCCTGAATAATCAGGTGCAACAACAAGAGCTGGACAAGCCTGTAGATTAATTGCCGGATCTGGTCTTTCCGCTGACCCCATGTCGAGGGAGCTATTGTCGTTAAAAAAAATAATGTGACTTTTTTTACAGTACAGTAGAACCCTCTGACTTTACGGACACGATGTCTATGTGGCTATTCCATGCCGATACGCCGAAAAGCCGTATCAACACCCTGCGGCCTCAAGATAGGGCAGGGTTTTATTTTTCGGTTGTATTGGTGCCGGCGCTGATTATTGTCTTCACGATTATTGCTTTTACCCGGCTTGATAGCCGCTTCGGCGAAGGTAGCCCGACGCCGTCGCTGTTTCGCGTGCTAAGTGACTCTGCACAGAGTTTGTCGCCCGTGCAGGCATTTCAAGCATTGGCAGACACGCCCTTGCAAGCCTATCGCGATACGCAATTGCTGGAAACGCCTTTTTGGTTTTCGTTTTTAGTGCCGGCGACAATCGATTCCGGGCAAACGGAGATTGAATTGCCATCGCGTCATGCCCAGCAGGTGAGTTGTTGGGAGGGCGCGGGCCAGCGTTTGCTTGGCGCGGCCAGCCGCGATTGGGCGGCGGGTCAGATCCGCGCAGAAAAAACGGGATTTGTCTTGTCGCTGACGCCCAGTGCACAGCCGGCGGCTGTGCTTTGCAAAGGTACTTTCTCCGGGCCGGCCCGGATTTCGGTCCGTCAATGGAGCCGTCTTGAGTTCGAGCAATCGCAGGAAGAATTTTATCGCGGCATCGGTTTGCTGGAAGGCGGGCTGTTGACGCTGACCTTGTTCGTGCTGGTAGCAGCCATCATCAATCGCGAATGGATGTATCTATTGTTTGCCGTCTGGCTGCTGGGAAATTTGCGGCTTAGCGCCAACGCCATGGGATGGGATGCCCATTGGCTGATATGGATGATTCCGAATCAGTGGCTGCCCTTGCTGCGGCAATTCACATTTGCCACATATTACATTGTGACGTTTGCCTTGTTCGGCCGACTGTTCAGGGCAGAGCTGAAACAAATCGGCTTTGTTTTCCTGCAAAACATATTGCACGGGGTAGGGTTGATCTTGCTGGTTGCCGCCTTTTTGCTGCCATACGGCCGGTTTTTACCGGTTTTATGGAGCGGGACCGTCGTCGGCACCACTATTTTAGTGTTCTTGCTGGGGCATATCGTGTGGAAGGCGCGTTCCCGGGCAGTGCTTTGGTACTGTGCGTCCATGGCTGTGGTGGTGTTTACCCGGGTCGATGAAGTGGTTGCTGCGGCGTTTGGCATAAAAGCTCTGGACGAAGTATCCAACACGGTGATTGCAGCCCTGTTATCAAGCTTGATGGCCTCGTTTGCCTTTGCCGAGCAAATGCGCGCCGGCAAGCGGGAATTGGCAAACGTTCAGGCCGAACTGCGCACCACCTATGAGGTCGCGCCGGTCGGCTTGTTTACGTTAGCTGCAGACGGTAGTTTTGTGCGTACCAATCCGGCTCTGGAAAAGATACTGGGGCGCCATGCCGGCGGTCGGCTGATGAAAAAATGGGACGATTATTTTGAACCCGGCGCGCATGACAAACTGTTGAGTATTGTTTCCGGCAACGGCAGCAATGAAGCGGAGCTGCGGGGGAGCGCCGGACCAGATGGTCTGGCTCCTTTTTATCTGGTCACCGCCACCTTCGCCAATGGCCGCATCGAGGGTTCCTTGCAAGATATCAGCGATCGTTCCCATGCGGTCGAGCGCTTGCGGTTTTTTGCCGAGCACGACCCGCTGACCGGCGTCCTCAATCGGCGTGGCATTGAAATCATGCTGGAGCAGGCGATTGAACGCAAGGCCGGGGACAGGCCGCTGGCGTTGGCCTACCTTGACCTCGACCGTTTCAAGCTGATCAATGACCTGTTCGGCCATCATTCCGGCGATGAAGTCCTGAAGCAGCTATGCCGGCGGGTGCAGCAATCCCTGGCTGGCGGCAGCCATATCGGCCGCATCGGCGGCGACGAATTCATTATCCTGTTCCAGGACGTCGAGATCGGCGCCGCGACCGACATCTGTGGCGCCATCATCCAAAAAATCAGCTACCAGTCGTATCAGATCGGCACTCGCGCATTTCAGGTAAAGGGGTCGATAGGCCTGATTGAAGTGGACGCCGGAATGCGGGTCCAAGACGCTATCTCTGCTGCGGACCGTGCCTGCAGGGAAGCCAAGAAAGCGCACGACGAGCATATAGTGGTGTATCAAAAAAACGCATCGGTATTCCGCGAGCGCCTGGAAGAGTTGAGTCTGATAGAAAAGCTGGGCGGCGAATTCCTGCCGGCAGGCTTGTTTGTTGAAATGCAGCCGATCATGTCGCTGCGCGAACCTGAAGCTTCGCTCAATTTCGAAGTATTGTTGCGGCTGCGCGACGCCGACAACAAAGTGGTGCCGGCAACCAAGGTAATTGCGGCGGCGGAAGAAAACGGCAACATTGCCGCGATTGACCGCTGGGTCATGACGACGGTGCTGGAATGGCTGACGCAGCATCAATCGCAGCTGCCGCTGACAAAATTCGTCTGCGTGAATTTGAGCGGAGCTTCGCTCAATGATGAAAAATTCATCCAGGATATTTTTGTGATACTGAGCAAGCATCAGCAAGTCGTTCCCATGCTGTGCATCGAAATCACGGAAAGCGTCGCTTTGCATGACCTGGAACATACCAGCCGCTTCATCCAGCGCTTGCAGGCGCTGGGCGCCAAAATCGCGTTGGACGATTTCGGCGCTGGCTATACATCGTTCACCTATCTCAAGAGCTTGTCGGCAGACGCCTTGAAAATAGATGGCGCTTTCATTCAAAGCATGAATACGCATCCGGCCAATGAGGCGATCGTCGAAGCGATCGTTGAACTGGCGCGCAACCTGGGCATGAAGAGTATCGCCGAGTGGGTGGAGGATTGCGCAATGATCGAAGCGCTGGCGAAACTGGGCGTCGACTATGTGCAAGGTTATGTGGTGGCCACGCCACAGTCGCCGCAAGCGATACTGGCGGCCCAATCTGCCGCCAGCTTCATCACCGATCCGGCCTTGATGCACTTTGTGTCGAGTAGGCGCATCGACGGCCAGTCATGGGCTGGAGAAGATGACGACTTGCCGCCGACGGGTTTGCACTAGGGCGTGTTGACATCTGATTTGGGAATGCGAACGCGCGGCAGGCGTTGCGTGCCTAGGCGCAGCGACGCGAGGTGGCGGTGCCACCGAATGTTACGTCATGGAGCTGCAACAACGGCATGCGACGCCTGCAGCCGTTCCCGAAGGGTTCCAATCAAATCATATGTCAACACGCCCTAGCCGCACCAGCATCGATATTCTGGCCGGCCATGAATGTAAAATAGCGGCTGACGCTGAATGCGTTATCCCCCCGTAACTAGCAACCGAGCAGAAATCCCTATGAGCGCGACCCTTAAACACATCGTATTCTGGAAATTGAAAGAGCATGCCGAAGGCGCCGATAAAGCCAGCAACGCCCTGCAACTAAAAGCCTTGCTGGACAGTTGCGCCGACATCGTGCCAGGCATACTCAAGTTCGAAGCCGTGATTGCCCAGCCGGGGCTGGAGGCGACTTACGACGTGCTGCTCAATTCCGAGTTCGCCTCGCTGGAAGCGCTGGACGCCTACCAGAACCATCCGGCCCACGTCGCCATCAAGCCCTTCTTCGGCGCGGTGCGGGAAGCGCGCCAGTGCATGGATTATTTCAGCTGAGCGGCGGCCATGTTTCCTTCACATGTTTTCCCGATCGATAATCCCTTCCTGACTTACCTCGGCGTCGAATTCGTCGAGATGGGCGAGGGCGCAGCCGAACTGGCGTTGACGTTGCAGCCGCATCATATGAATAGCTGGCAAGTCACCCATGGCGGGGTATCGATGACCATGCTGGATGTGGTCATGGCCTTGGCCGGCCGTTCGCTCTATCCGCAGGCCGAAGCGGCGGTCACGGTTGAAATGAAAACCAGTTTTCTGCAACCGGCCGGCCAGACCGGCGCCCGCATCGTCGCCAAAGGCCGCGCGTTTCATCGTTCCACCACCATGTGTTTTTGCGATGCCGAGTTATGGCACGGCGAGCGTCTGGTGGCGAAGGCGATGGGAACTTTCAAGTACCTCAAACACCATCGTGCGGCTCTCAAGATCAAGCCGGGCTGAGGCCAAGTGCGAACCCTCATTCAACAGAAATCAAACAGAAAAAACAGCCATGAAATTTCATCTGACAGTCGATAACTGGACGGTGCAAAAGGCAGACGCCCGCGCAGTGCGTTTCGACGTATTCGTGATCGAGCAGAAAATCCCGGTCGAGCTGGAGTGGGACGATATGGATGAGCATTGCCTGCATGCCGTCGCTTATGACGAGGCTGGCCAAGCGATCGGCACCGGCCGCCTGCTGCCGGACGGCCACATCGGCCGCATGGCGGTAAGGTCAGCCGGGCGCGGCCAGGGCGTGGGCGCCGCCATCCTGGAAGCCTTGATGGCGCAAGCGCGTCAACGCGGCGACGCCGAGGTGGTGCTGAACGCCCAGACCCAGGCCGAGGCGTTTTACGGACGCCACGGTTTCAGCCGCGTCGGCGACGAATTTTACGAAGCCGGGATTGCGCATATTTGCATGCGCCACGTGTTTGCCTGATCAGTGCGCTGCTGCTGTTGCCACGTTTACCAGCTTGGGGCGTCAGTCCCTAACGGCACCGATGGCCGGCTCCAATGCGCCGGGGTCAGCGACAATTGCCCGGCGTGGCGCACCGCAGTCAAGCGGCCAAAGCCGGACGCACTGTGTTCCAGCAGATCCTGAATCTGCTCAAAATCGACATCGGCCGTCGCCAGGCCGTTCTCGACCCGCCCGAGCTGGCGTAGCCAATGACCGGTTTGCGCCAGCGATACCCGCACATGCCAGCTGCCGCCTTCGGTAATTCGGCGCGCCAGCGCCGTCATGGCGCCTGCCGCCATCAGATAGCCGGCGGCGTGGTCCAGCACCTGCATCGGCAGCGGTTTCGGCCTGTCGCTGTGCGCGGCCTGGGCTTCGGCGTGATTGAAGCCGCTGGCGGTCTGCACCAGCGAATCGAAACCGCGGCGGCCGGTCCATGGCCCGACATGGCCGTAAGCCGATAGCGATACATAAACAATGCCGGGGCGTTTTTTTGCTGCTGCCGCAGGGCTAAAACCGAGTGCGTCAAGACCGCCCGGGCGGTAGCCCTGCACGAAAATATCTGTGTCATGCAACAAATGGCTCAGAGTCCGATGGTCATCCGCCTGCCGCAAGTCGAGCTGGCATGAACGTTTGCCGCGGCCGGTATCGATCACTAGCGGCTGGATGGCCGGCAATTGCGGTGCGGTCACCAGCAAGACATCGGCGCCGTGCGCCGCCAGCGTCCGGCCGCAGACCGGCCCAGCAATGATGCGGGTCAAATCGAGTACGCGCACACCGTCCAGCGGTCGTTGCGCAACTGGCGAGGGCAGTGCGCGTGGCGGGGCATCGCCGATTTTTTCTATGCTCAGCAGCGGCAGCGTTTGCACCGCCTGTCCTTGCGGATGGCGATCCCATTCTTCGAACGAACGCATGGCGGTGACCACCAGGCCGGCATTGGCCGCAGCGTCTTCGAAGCCCTCTGCGGTCCAGTTTTGCAGCGCTTGTTGCACGCTCTCGACCGTATAGTCGCATCGCAATAACTTGAGCACGCCATCCCGGTGATGCGGGAAATTGGTATGCAGGCGCAGCCATTTACCGTCACCGCAACAATAGGTGCCGGCGATTTTGTCCCAGATCTCGTCGGTGCGGGCATCGTTGACCCGGAAGTAGCGTTCGCTGCGGAATTCGGCCGCGGCATGGCGCATGTCGACGTTCACATGTTGTCGTTGCTGGCTGCGCAGATACCACAGCTCGGCTGCCGCCAAGGCCGCCGCCGCAATGCTGGCCTGGGCCGCAGTGCCGACCGCGAACGATGATGGCAAGAGCGGGTCGCTGCCGTTCAGCGACAATTGCGATAAAGCGGCGTCCGGTTGCCCCAGGATATGCCACAACTGTTGCACGACTTCAAATGGCGTAAGCGCCGCTGGCGACGAATTCGGACCGGATGACGACAACATGTTCTGCTCCTTGAGTGTGGCGGCGACAACGCCGCGCATGTCAGGTATGTCAACGCGAACAGCGGGATTCAGACGGCGATTTACAGGGTTTTTGTATGTACGAAGAGGATGGGGATGGCGCTGCGACTCTCTCATGCAGCATGGCGCTGCCGTTGGCCTTGATTCTAACCAGGGTCGAGGCGCGCGTGCCGTAATCCGGCGATTCGATAAATACCGCCGACAGCACGCGCTCGCGCTCGATGCCGACTCCGGTCGACGGCAGACGGCAATCGCCGGCGCGGGTGGTGTCGCTCAGCATGTCAAAGAAACAGGCGTCGGGCGCGCCTTGGCACAGCAGACTGGCGAATTGCGCTTTGGTGCGCACCACCTTGGGCCAGCACACGTCCAGCGCGGCATTCGACAGACCGTAGATGCCAGGCGACAGAGGCTGGCCGTTGCGGGCGTCGTCACTTTTGTTCGAGTACCAGATCAGTTGCTGGCCATCGCCGACCAGCAGGTTGAAACCGTTATATTTTGCCGCATCGCCGGCAATTTCAGCGATGTACTCGGCCGCTGTTTTTTTACTGCCGAGAAAATCCGACACCAGCGTGCCACGGGTCGGCGCATCGGCGCGCCGTTCCGCCGGCGCCCGTACATTGGTGATGGCGGCAAAGCGGCCGCCGCGGGTAATCCCGAGCCAGGTGCCGCCGTCTTGCAGGTCGCGGCCGGCGTAGATGTCGGGCTGGTCTTCCCACCAGCTGGCGGGCGCAGTAGGACGGACATAAAATTCATCGCGGTTGGCGGCGGCTATCAGGGGTGAGCCAGGCACCACTTGCCAGGCAAAGACTATCAGGCACATGATGAAATATTCACAAAAAATTCAGTATGTCGGGGACCATCGATCAACTTGGCGAGGCCGTGTTCGGCAACCGCCTGTTCGATGATTTTCGCAAAATCCGGCGGCACCGAAGAATACACTTCCATCCAGGTGTGATGCTCGTCTTTAATTTCGGGGCTGCGCTTGAGGGCGGTGCCGATCTGATGCTGCAATGAGATCTGGGCTTGCATTGCCGCCGCCGCTTGATCGAATTGCTGCGCGTTGGCGGCGGCTACGCGGTAATAGATATAGAGATCGGAGCTCATCTTGTGCTCACGCAGAAAGTTCAGCGTCGGTGACATCGACAATCGAATAGGGCAGCGTCTGGAAATGCAATTGCGCGCCGTTGACTGCGCCCAGATGTACCGTGCCACCCTCCAGTGCCGCCAGCTTGATCTCCAGCAGGCAGCGGCTGCTGTGGGCGCTGTCGGCTTCGGCGTTGACGATCATGCCGCAGGGTTGATCCGGATCGTTGCTGGAAAATACTTCGGTGGCGGCCGCGATGTTGATTGCTGCAACGCTGGCCAGCACGGCACGGCGCTTGAGCTTGCCGAGGTATTGGCTGCGCGCGACGATTTCTTGCCCCGGATAACAGCCTTTCTTGAAATTGACGCCGCCGATCAACTCAAAATTAATCATCTGCGGCACAAACTGCTCCTGCGTCTCCGGTGTAATTTGCGGAATCCCGGCCTCGATTTCGCTCAGACGCCAGGCTTGGGCGGCAACCGGTTGCAGGCTTTTGCTCAGTTGCGGCCAGGCGGCGATCGCGTGCTGCGGGCTGGCGATCCATTGATAGCGCGGTGCGGAATTAGCGTCGGCGACGCGGATCAAACTGCCATAATCGCTATCGATCTTGGCATAGGGCTCGGTTGGCAGCGTTGGGAACCAGGGCGCTAGAGCGGCGCCGACGGCATGGCCGGCCAGGCCGAATATGATTTGTGTATCGGATACATCCGCCAGCCTGGCTTTGGCGCGCATGACAAACATTTGCAGGCGCTTCTGGATTGGCGCTTGCAAGCTGCGCGGTAGTTGCAAGAAGATGTTGTCGCCGCTCTTCCACATCAGGAAGGTCGCCAGCAAACGTCCTTTGGGCGAGCAATAACCGGCCAGCCGGGCTTGTCCGGCAGTAAGATTCTGGACGTCGTTGGTGATTTGGGTGTGCAGGAAACTGGCGGCGTCTTCACCGCTGAGGGCGATCAGGCCTAGATCTGTCAACGGTGCAATAAAAGATGCGCCGGCGGCCATCGTGGCAGGCAGCGTATCCAGCGCTTGCTGCCGTGAAAAATCCAGCCATGTACTTGTTATTTCATTCATAAATTGTAGGCATTCTCAAAACAGCGATTATCATATTGGGTTGATTATAGTGATGTCGCAAAAAAGGCGTTGGCGTTGGCCGTTTTTGCGAGATGCGTGAAAACCATTCGGAGCGGACCGGTCTTGTTTAAAAAACTATTGTTGAGCGTGATTCTGTTGGGCGGTGCGGCCGGCGGCGGCGTGGCTTATTGGGCGCAGCAAGCGATTTTCGATGCCGGCGAGGTGCGGCCATTCACGATCAAGCCAGGTAGCACTTTGGCAAGTTCGGTGGAGCAGATTGCCGATGCCGGTGTCGGTGTCAATCCGCAGTTGCTGGAATTGCTGGCGCGGGTAACCGGCAAGGGCGGCAAATTGAAAGCCGGTAGTTATGAATTGAAACCCGGCGCCACCCCGTTGCGCTTGCTGACGCAGCTGGTGCGCGGCGAGTTTGCGCAGGAATCGCTGACCGTGATCGAAGGCTGGACTTTCCGCCAGATGCGCCAGGCGGTAGCGGCGCAGGCGTCGCTGAAGCACGATACCGCAGCGCTGTCCGACGCCGAGTTGCTGGCAAAAATCACGCCCGACTACAGCATGCCGGAAGGCTTGTTCTTCCCTGATACCTATCTGTTTGCAAAAGGATCGAGCGACCTGCAAGTCTACAAGCAGGCACATGGCTTGCTGATCAAACGCCTCAACCAGGCTTGGGAAGGGCGCGATGCATCGCTGCCCTATAAGACCCCGTACGAGGCCCTGGTCATGGCGTCGATCGTGGAAAAAGAGACTGGGTTGCGCGCCGATCGCAGCACAATTGCCGGCGTCTTCATCAACCGGCTCAAGATCGGCATGCTGCTGCAGACCGATCCGACCGTGATTTACGGCATGGGCGAACAATATCAAGGCATCATCCACAAACGCGACTTGACCACCGATACGCCATACAACACTTACACCCGGGCCGGCCTGCCGCCGACGCCGATCGCCTTGCCGGGGGCGGAATCGATCAGCGCGGCCATGCATCCGGCGCAAACCGACGCACTGTATTTTGTCGCCAGGGGCGATGGCAGCAGCCATTTCTCGAATAATCTGGGCGAACATAACCAGGCGGTCAATCAATATCAGCGCTAGAAAACGTGGCGATGCGCGATAATTGCAGCATGCGCCGGTTTTCTTCAGAGCCGCATAGGCAACTCAACAGGTAAAGCAATGGCATCAGGAAAATTCATCACATTTGAAGGCATAGACGGCGCCGGCAAGTCGACTCATATCGGTTTTGTCGCCGAGCTGTTGTGCAGCCACGGCCTGCAAGTCGTCACCACCCGCGAACCGGGCGGCACGGCCTTGGGAGAAGCGTTGCGAGAAGTGTTGCTGCATCAGACAATGCATCTGGAAACGGAGGCGATGCTGATGTTTGCCGCCCGTCGCGAGCACCTGGCGCAAGTCATAGAACCGGCATTGGCGCGTGGCGACTGGGTGATTTCAGACCGTTTCAGCGACGCCACCTTCGCCTATCAAGGCGGCGGCCGGCAATTGCCGCTGGCCAAGCTGGAAGCGTTGGAACAATGGGTGCACCCGCACTTGCAACCGGATCTGACCCTGTTGTTCGATGTGCCGCTGGAAGTGGCGCGGACGCGCCTGGATGCAAGCCGTACCTTGGATAAATTCGAACAGGAAAAGGCCGGTTTCTTCGCCGCCACGCGGGCCGAATATCTGCGCCGCGCGGCGCAATTTCCCGAGCGTTTCCGGATCATCGATGCGACCCGGACGATTGCCGAAGTCCGGCAAGCGCTGGCGCAAATTATTTCAAGCCTCTGCAATGAGTAACTCCTTGTTCCCATGGCAAGACGGCGTCTGGCAGCAACTGCAGCAAATGCGGGCGCGCCTGCCGCACGCGATTCTGTTTCATGGCGCCGAAGGCATCGGCAAAACCGTTTTTGCAGAGCAGTTCGCGCAATCGCTGCTGTGCGAACAGCCGCAAGCGGACGGCCATGCCTGCGGTGTGTGCGGCTCGTGCGGCTGGTTCATGCAATACAACCATCCGGATTACCGACGCGTGCGGCCGGAGATCCTGGACGATGAAGATGGTGGCGATGGCGACAGCGCAGAGGGCGGCGACGGTGGTGACGGCAAAAAAGCCGCCAAATCCGCCAAGGCGCCATCCAAGGAAATCAAGATCGACCAGATCCGCGCCTTGTCCGGTTTCATGAATATTTCCACCCATCGCCAGGGCCAGCGGGTGGTCTTGCTGTATCCGGCAGAGGCGTTGAATACCGCCGCTTCCAACGCCTTGCTGAAGACGCTGGAAGAGCCGCCGCCGAATACGGTCTTTCTGCTGAGTTCAAACAGCCTGGATCGTTTGCTGCCGACCATTCTGTCGCGCTGTCGCAAATTCGCCATGCCGCTGCCGTCGCGCGAGCAAGCCATGGCCTGGTTGCGCCAGCAAGATGTCAAGGATGCCGATGTCTGGCTGGCAGAGCAGGGCGGCGCGCCGCTGACGGCTTATGCGCAGTCGCAAAGCGCAGGGCGCGAGCTGATCGATGAGTTTTTGCAGCATTTGACCAAGCCTGGCATAGACGGCGCGTTGAAATGCGCCGAGCACTTGCAGAAAACCCCGGTGGCCGAGCTGGTGGCGTGGCAGCAGCGTTGGCTGTACGATCTGTTTTCCTTTAAATTGTCCGGCACAATCCGGTATTATCCCCGTTATGAAAAAAATCTGGCGGGCTTGGCTGCCAAAGTCGACACCGGCGCTTTGCTGCGGGCGCTGAAAAGCAGCAACGAGCGCCGCGCAATCGCAGAACACCCGTTATCGGCACGCCTTTTCATTGAAGAAATGCTGCTGGACTACGCCGCAATGTTTACTTGAATTTTGCTTATAGGATAGCGATGGCAGAAAACTCTACAATCCCGGCCGAGCCGGTCAAATTATCCCGGCCATCGGTATTGTCGCTGGTTATCAAGGAAAAATCGGCCTTGTATGCTGCGTACATGCCGTTCCTGACCAACGGCGGCATCTTTGTGCCGACCAATAAGAGCTATCACCTGGGCGATGAAATTTATCTGATCCTGAGTCTGATGGACGACGGCACCAAATATCCGATTGCCGCTAAGGTGGCTTGGATCACTCCCAAGAACGCCAACAACAACAAGGCGCAAGGGGTAGGCGTGCATTTTCCGGACGACGACAGCGGCCAGCGGCTGCGCAAGCGGATCGAAGAGGTGCTGGGCTCGGCACTTGGCTCGGCGCGTCCCACACATACTTATTAAAGCTGGCAAAACCAGCAACACCTACATGAATCAAACGAACTACAGTTTCAGGATCGCCGGCCAGGAGGATTTGCCGGCGATCGTCGCCATCTACAACAGCACCGTCGCTTCGCGCGAGGTGACCGCCGATACCGAACCGGTCACAGTGGCGTCGCGCCAGGCCTGGTTCGATCATCACAACCCCGAGCGCCGGCCGTTGTGGGTGGTGGAACAGCAGGGCGCGGACGGCCAGCCGGCTATCCTCGGCTGGCTGTCGTATTCCGATTTCTACGGCCGCCCGGCGTACGCCGGCACTGCCGAACTGTCGATCTATATCCATGAAGATGCGCGTGGCAAAGGCATGGGCCGTTATCTGCTGGGGCAAGCGATCGAGCGCGCTCCGAGTCTGGGCGTGCACACTTTGCTTGGCTTCGTGTTTGGCCACAACCAGGCCAGCCTGAAGCTGTTCGACGCCTTCGGTTTCGAGCGCTGGGCCAATATGCCGCGCGTCGCCACGCTAGACGGCGTCGAGCGCGATCTGGTGATACTGGGCAAGCGCGTAGCGTAGTCCGTTTACCCCGCCAGTCCGACGCTAATCCCTGCCGCTGCTAAAGTAGCGGCATTCTCCTATTTTGTTTCGAGTCGCTCATGTCACGCACCCTGGTTCTGGCCTCCAACAACGCCGGTAAATTAAAGGAATTCAGCCAGTTGCTGGCGCAGATCGATTTCGAGGTTCGTCCGCAAGGCGAATTCGGCGTCCCCGAGGCGGAGGAGCCGTACCTGACTTTTGTCGAAAACGCCCTCGCCAAGGCGCGCCACGCTGCGCGCCTGACCGGTCTGCCGGCGCTGGCCGACGACTCCGGCGTCTGCGTCAACGCCTTGGGCGGCGTACCCGGGGTGTTGTCGGCGCGCTATGCAGGTGAGCCGAAATCCGATGCGGCAAACAATCGAAAGCTGGTCGCCGATCTGGCTTCGCATGCCGATAAATCGGCCTATTATTATTGCGTACTGGTATTCGTGCGTCACGCCGACGATCCGCAACCGGTGATTGCCGACGGCCGCTGGAATGGCCTGATCATTAACGCGCCGCGCGGCGCCGGCGGTTTTGGTTACGATCCGTATTTTCTGTTGCCGGAGCAAAACAAGACTGCGGCCGAATTCAGCGCAGAAGAAAAAAACGCCGTCTCGCACCGCGGTCAGGCATTACGCGCCTTGGTTGAAAAATTACGATGATTCCGATTAAGCCTATCGGCATGCCGGCATCGACCAAAAATCGTGCCA
>NZ_JAGQEG010000095.1 GCF_018305005.1 Collimonas silvisoli | reverse complement strand
AAAATCTTTAAAGTCGCGTTGGCCATTGAGTTTCCCTTAGGTGAACAAGTATGGGGTGACAGATAGTGCATCTTTAATATGTAGTGGTCGCGACCTGATAGAACTCCTGCAGGATCGTTTTGTGGAAGCGCTACTTCGATAACGTATTATTGGATCAAGAAGCGCTCTGATTCGATGCCCAAACGGTCCTCTAGGGAGTCCGCGATTCTGTTTTCCCCCGTTTCTGAACAGCTTTAGACGACCTTGGACTTGCCGCTCAATCGCAGGTCCGTACATCATGGCTTGTGCATGCTTTTCAGCTTCGATATTACTGAGGCATCAGTAACGACTACTGCTTTGAATCCGGTTGTATTGTCACTTGTGATGAACGCGGGGAAGCAGTTTTGTGCCGTTGCACCGCAGAAGACATCTATGTGTTGCCCCTTGATTGCTCCACCTGTATCAGCGGCAAAAAAATAGCCGTCGTGACGGATTGTTTTTCCAGGAGCAACCGTGACCTCTATCCCCTTTGCTTTTGGGATGTACAAGACTGTGCCAAAGGGAAATCGTGATGGATCTACCGCGATTGTTCGGTAGGGGACAAGAATGAACCCTGAGACGCCGTCACCGAAAGGTCCTTTGGCGGTAGTAAAGTACGATTTTCCGACCGAAGAAATCCATGGCTTGCGTTTCGGATCGATTTTTAGGACCGCAGCACAGTCAACCTGCATGTTGACGCCAGCGCCAGCGTAGTTGAGAGTTTTCACTGTGTCAATGCCAGATACTTGAATGGTGCCCTCAATGGCGCCAAGGCACCAATCTCTTGGGTTCAGCATGCCTGTGAGCGCTTGTCCAGATTTACTACGGATTGGAACGCCTGTCCCAATTTCCGTGGCAGCATGGACGTAGTAGTGTGTTGCCCAAAGATTGACCGCCGATGTCTCATCTTTAGGCGGCGGAAAAGAAAAGTCCTCTGGATCGGCGGCAGTAGCTTCGAAGGTGAACCAAACTGCTGCAAACATGAATCAAGGTCACTTTTATAGCGTCCGACAAGAGCTAAAAAAGCTTTCTTTTTTTCGGGGGTTGCATCCATAAACGGTTGAGTATCGCTCACCGTGGCAGAAGCGCTATTTGCCGCATTCTTAACAGCTATAGCAAATGCGCTCCAATTAGGTTCAGTGTTCACGGCAGCAATACGTAATCTGTCTTCCAAAGTACGATCAACCGTCCACATCGCATCCTTAAGGACGCGCAAAGTAAATTGCGCAGCAGTTTCAGAGTCGGGGAATTCGGGCGATTGAATTTTTTCAAGAGCTGCATCCCCTGCGACGTTGATGGTCGAGGAAAATGCTCGGATGCATTGAAGAGTATGAGAAGCTTTCGTCCATGCAGAATTTTGTTTGTCCGTACCGTAGAACTTATCAGTAATTCCTGCGAGGCCAGCAACAGCGGCGCCTGCTACCGCATAGGGGGTCGCATGTGCTGCAATGGCAATAACTGAGGCACCACCTCCTACCGCCGTCGTCTCAGCAAGAGACCACTGCTTTCTTTCTAAATTCTGCCACTTGTCATTGAATTTGAGAATACGAGCCTCAAGCACCGCATATTGCTCAGAGAAATTTGTTTTCGGATCGGATATTCCAACTTCATCTATTTCTGGACGTAAGTTTAAGTGTGAACAGCCGGCCCCAAGAAAACTAAAGATAATTGCGATGAAAATGCCTGATACCCGCATAACTCCCCCATTTTTATTGATTTTTAGATAGCTATTTTTTATAGTATTCGACAACCGTATCGAGTCGATGGGAAGACCATGTACACGAAATAGATAGATAAAGGCGAGAAACCTGGTGTACCCGGTAGTAAGGCCGGAGGCCACGTAAGTTGCGGAATTAAAAAAATGCGCCGGGTGGTCCGATGTTTAGTTGGCCTTTAGTCATGTTTTCAAGGACGAAGTGCGCTATTTGAGCGCTTTCTGACTTTAATGCTCCGGCCTCAAGCCATGCGCCAGCAAGCCATAATCCATAACTCGTCACCTCATCGTTAGAATTACTGGCCTGACGGCTCATTTTTTCTGAAGAAACTTGCAGCCCTCGTCCCACCCGTGCCTGCATATCCGTTGACCAAGTCGTTTTTTGAGTAAGTAATTCCGCGCGTTGTTTGAGGAAAACCTCAGATACGGCTAGCCGGAAGTCCATATCTACTGCGGCCAAATCATTCATGGTTTTTTCTATTTTCTGCGCCAGTTCGCCCTCCCGCGTAGATTCAAGAGCGACCGAAAATGTACCTTTTGCAAGTGAAAGCAAGCTCATATCTCCCCCCTGGTCAATTCAACATCCGTAGAAATAAACAATTAATGCCATAAGGAAATGTTGATATTACTCCTCAATTGTTTTTTCCACATTAGAACGTTATTTTTTGTTGGACAGATTTCGCTACTCGACCATGGATTTCTCCGTAAGTGCTTCAATGTCAAAAATTTGAAGTGGCGCCACCCAATTTAGGTAGTGCGCTCTGTTACTACTGAGGTCTGAGTACTCCGAGTCCCGTTCTTGCATGACGGCGTAACGATGCGTTACTGTAGCTGAGTCATCAGATCGCTCCTTGTTACCCGCTGCTGGTCGTTGACGGGACGAACCGGAGATAAAGCAGAGTCTTCGTCGGGATAAGGGATGGCATTCGACGATGATCCTAAAGAGATCTACTCAATCAAGGAAAAAATTACCGTGTGCATTGATGATGTGTCAATGGCAGAGGTGCGCATTGACCACCTGCCTTTAAACGGTTGGGGGGGCAACGGCCAATATGTTGTTATATATAAGAGAGGTAATTCATACCTCTCTGACTAGGTATTCAAGCGTAGCTTCAATAGAGAGTTTTAGAGACCATTAGTCATTTTGTATTGTAAATTTGCGATATAAAACATGTTAGGAGTTAATATGCACGCATCACGATATCTTGTCGCTCTATTATTCCTTGACACGCTTGGGTTCATCCCATCAAGTGTACTGAGCCAAGAATCCTCCAAATCCACCGCCGAGCGCTTGATAGTAGGAAAGTGGCGCCATATTGCGCTCGTCCGAGTGCTTGACGGGCAGACCCTAGCTCCACAGCATTTCAATGGAGATACCATTGCTGAGTTTCGAACCGATGGTACTTGGACCGTGTTAGGCCCCAATACTAAGTCGACCGGCACTTATCGTTGGGTCGGAACCGACCAAATCGAACAGGTGATCATTGACTCGAGCCTCGCCATTCAGGTCGGCTCTATCACGGTCAAGCAAGTTCGAGTGGATGCTGAGCGCCTAAATCTGATTGTCATGCAGCGAAAAGAAGACATGGCCAAGTTCATGCCGCCCTCGACACCTGGGGTGCTACGGCCTAACGAGGTGACGGTGACCACAATATTTGCTCGCGTACCCTAATCATTCTCTTTGCGACAGTGTTTTCTGCTTGGCGTGACATACCTTGCGTGTGTTTTTCTGAGGCGCAAGATGTTATTCAGCCGGATTCGTCCAGAAATGGTCGTTTTAATAAAATTCCCTTTCTCCAATCATGATGGTGCAGAACTCTATGGGTATTGATGATCACCTCTCGTCCTAAAAAGCGTCTTGCATCGACTCCCCGGCGTATCCGTCCCCCGTTTGTTTGGACTGCTAAGGTCGATGCCCTGCTGGGGACGACGACAGATGCGGCGATTGCTGCGCGATTGCAGATACTCCCTGAAAGTGTCGCGATGCGTCGTCGCAAATTGGGGATTGCGGCTTTCAATACGGCTGTCGTTTGGGTGGAGTGGACCAAGGAGATGGACGCTTTGCTGGGGACGGCACCAGATCCAGTCATCGCTGCGCAGTTACGGATCCCTGCTCCAAGCGTCGGGAATCGTCGTCGCAAACTGGGGATTGCCCAGGTCGGTAACGCTGTTGTGAAGTGGACTGCCGAGATGGATGCGTTGCTTGGCACCGCACCAGATGCGACGATTGCCGCGAAGTTGGGGTGCATTCCTGAGACTGTTGGAGAGCGCCGTCGGAAGCTGGGAATCGCTCCTTTCAGTATCGCTTCCCTGACGTGGACAAAGCAGAGAGAGGCACTGCTGGGAACGGATACAGATCCAGCGATTGCAAAAAAACTGGGTCTCAGCCATGGACAGGTCCGCCTGCGTCGGCAGTCTCTCGGCATTCCTGCCGCAAAACCTCATCCAGAAGCGCTCAAGAAGATCATTGCCAGAAGCGGTGCTCTGCCAGTCCCTTCACAATCGCAAGCAACAACGTCAACAGGACGCCAATTTCTGATTGACCAGCCGCATGTTCAAAGAGCGAGGAGCGAGTTTGCTGATACCGAAGATAAGGCGTTGACGGCTTATCTGGAACGGGAATTAGCCGAGGTGTACTCCAAAAGTCTGCACCCACCATCTTGCCCATATTGTCGGTCGCCGCGTACGATCCTGCAGCAAAAGCCACATGGATGCCATCCATTACCGCGCTTTGCCTGCCGGACATGTAAGCAAAGTTTCAATCGCGTGGCGGGTACACCGTTGTTCCGATTGCGTGCCGCAAAACTTCCCCTGTTTATTCGACTGCTATCCCAGCAAATTCCGTACCTAGAAGCGGCTCGACGTCTTGGGGTCAATATCGTCTCCATCCAAAACTGGGCAAAGAAAGTGCGTTTGGGGATCAAGGCACGTCCGCATATCCGTTGTCCGCGCTGCGGCGTCGATGGTGAGAAACATTTTGTGGGATATATGCCCACCGGCGAACGTAGATTGTGCTGCCCAGCCTGTGGCACGGCATTTGGCATGAGCGATGCCGAACGCCTAGCGCAGGAGGCGGTCCGCCTTGAGGTCTTCCACGATCCCGGCAAGGTAGCTCTTGATACCGAGACTAGCGATTCGTAATCGTTTTTTGCTTGTGTTTGGAGAGTGAAACCTTGCCTTTTTGATGCCAATTAACCACAAATGTGTCAAAGATTGCAAAGTAGTACATGTTTCAAAGAGTTTCTGTAGATAAATAGAATGCTACTTTGTAAAATCGAGCAAATTTAATTGCAACATTTACAAAGAAAGCAACAATGGGGAAGCATGGGGAGTTCACGAATGGCCATCAGGCCATCGTGACCGGAACGGCGCGCCGCAAACCGCTCGCGCTGTTGATCAGTTTGTGGCTGGGTACGTCCGGATCGGGCTGGGCGGCAGGCATTGTCAGCGATGGCGGTACAGCGACTACGGTCAGCACGGCCGCCAACGGCAGGCAAACCGTCAACATTGCCCCCGCAATCTCAGGCGTCTCGAACAACACCTATAGCCTGTTCAATGTGAGCCAGGCTGGCGCCAGTCTGAACAACGTCGGCGTCAACGCGCGCAATATCGTGAACCAGGTCACCAGCACGAATCCGAGCCTGATCCAGGGCGATATTACTGTTCTCGGACCGCGCGCCAATGTCATCTTGGCCAATCCTAACGGCATCACGGTCAATGGCGGAAAGTTCGTCAATACCGGTAACGTCGCCCTGACAACGGGGCAGGTGTCGTTCAATGATTTCGTTCCAGCACCGGGCCTGACCCAGCGCAATATTGTCCTCAATACCAATCAGGGCCAGATTGTCATCGGCCCCGAGGGCTTGAGCGGCGCCATGCTCAATCTGGAGCTGATCGCCAAGAACCTGGTAGTGGGTGGGCCAGTGGTGAATTCGTTCAGCGGTAGTGCCGCCGGGATCCGGGCCGTTGTGGGCGATAGCCACGCGGAGATCGATAGCAGTGTCTCGCCCACCGACAATATCACCCCCTGGATCACGACCACTTCCCCGAATACCAAGAATGCCGTCACGGCGATCGACATTACCCCGCTGGGCAGCTTGACCGCTGGCCGCATCGAACTGATTGTCACCGACCAGGGCGCCGGCGTCCATCATGCCGGTGCGATGCTTGCCAATGTCGGCGATTTTTCGATTTTGGCTAGTGGCGATGTGCAGATCGCTGGCGGCACCATTGCTGCAACCCGAAATCTGATTGTGGCAGCGCCAGGACTGAGTGCGGCTCCCGGCGTGAATGGTAATCCGTCGCTGACAGCCGGCGGCAACGTCGATGTGCGGTCGACCTCGATTCAACTGACAAATGCCACTGTCGCCGCCGGCAATCCGCAAATTACCAAAGGCGGGGATATCCTGCTCGGTGTTCAGGGTAATGCCTCCACGGCTGACACAACCATCGTCAACAGCAATTTGACCGCAACCGGCGGCATTGGCGTGTTCGATCAGGGACACGCGCTGCAAGTCAACGCCAGCACCCTGAATGCGCAACAGAATGTGCTGATCAACGCCGATAGCGTCGCCTTGACTTCCGGCTGGAATGGACAAACGGCAGCGCCAACGCAAGTGAATTCGAGTGGCGGCACTGTGACCATTACAGCACCAGGCGCATTGCAACTATCCGGGGCGCAGATCAATGGCACGGCGGGGAGCATCGTAAATGTCTCCAGCCTGACACTGGCCGCATTGCACAGCCCGGACGGCAGCGCTTTGCAACGAGCCGCCTTGCAATCGACAGGCGGCGCGGTGACCGTCAAAACGGCCGGCCCGATCAGCATCACCGGCTCGGACCTGCTGGCGGCGACCGATATCGCCACCAATAGCGCTGGCTTTACCCTACAAAACGATGGCGCCGCGCGCGCTACCGTCGTTGCCACCAATGGCGGCGTGGTCATTAATAGCAGCGCGGACATTCTCAATAGCGGCAGTCTGATCCAAGGCAATACGCGTAACGCGGCCAATAGCGCTTCGCTCGGGGCAGTCACGCTGACCGCCGGCGGCAATATCCTGAATCAATCGCCGGACGCCAATACGCTGGCGGCTGTATTCGGTGTCAATGACGATGTGAACTTGCAAGCCAAGGGCAATATCGAAAACCACTATGGTCGTATTCTGACCAATGGTGCTTTGCACGTTGCCGCAGTCGGCGACGTCAGCAACATCGTCGACAAGCAAGCCGGCAGCAATAACGAACAACCGCAAACCAGCCAGAGCCAGGGCACGCGCTGGCTGATTTTCACTAAAAGCACCAATAATTTCTCTGTCGATTACGGCCAACTGGATCGTCCTGATCAATTGTCCTATCTGGTCTCTTACGCAGGAACCACCATCAGCGGCCGTAATGTGTTGAATCTGGGAGGCGTGATCCTTGCCAACAATGCCAGCGACATCACGATCAACGCAGCCCAGTCGTTTCAGAACTCCGCGCTGTTTTCGGGGCAAGCGCAGTTCCAGCGCAGCTGCCTGATCGTTTGCCACAGCAGCGCATCGAGTACGGTGCAGAGCGTCGGCGGCAACATCAGCGCGGGTAACAATATTCAGATTACCGCCGGAACCATCGCCAGCAACATCGGCGGCACCGTCACCGCAGCGGCGGGCAACCTGACTGTGACCGCACCGACCGTGCTGGCGCAGGGCGTGCTTGGATACCGGGCCTATGAACAGTCGCGCGGCTTCAAATCCTGGTTCGGCGACACCTGGGCGCAGCTGTATGCGATGGATGTCGGCGGTAGCTGGATGGCGAATGTCGGCAAGATCGTCATCAACGGCCAGGAAATCATCGATGGCGGATCGTTCAGCGCCGGCGGCGGCGTCACCGCGACGGGCGGCGTGCTGACATTGAAGAATCCCCAAAATGATCCCGTTACGATTAACCGTCATCTCGGCTTGATCAGCTGGTTGTGGCACTAAGGGCGAATGATGCGAAACAGTTTTTACCCGCGCTTGCGGCATTCGACACTGGCGTCAGCCCTGTTATTGATCGGTGCGGCCGCCACGCAGCAGACCTGGGCGCAGCAGACGCCCAGAGTTGAGCAGGATCCGGGGCAGCGTTTGCTGCAGGAGCAGAAGGACCGTGAGCGTGAGCGCGCATTGAATCAGCCGCCGCCACAGATCACGGTCACGCAACCACCGCTGCAAACACTGCCGGCCGGCGTCGATATCGAATCGCTGCCGGATGCCGAGCCGACTTTTAGGATCGATCATATCGACCTGGTCGGTAATAGCGTGCTGCCGGCAGCGCAAATGGAAGAGATTACCCGGCCATTCATGGGCAAACACTTGGGTAGCAATCGCATCAATTTATTGTTGCGCCGCTTGACGGAAGCATTTGTCGCGCGCGGCCTGATTACCACGCGTGCTTATCTGGGTGAGCAGAATCTCAAGGACGGCAAGCTGATCATCACGGTCATTCCCGGCAAGATCGAAGAAATCAGGCTCAACGGTCAACCATTATCGACAGAGCAGGGTTATGTCGCGTCCGGCCCGCTGCGGGGCGGCGGCTGGCTGACCGACCGCGGCGTATTGCTGGCCATGCCTACTGCAGTCGGCGAGACGCTGAATCTGACCGATCTGGAGCAGGGCGTCGAGCAAATCAATCGCCTGCGCCGCAATAAAGCAGAGATGCAAATCCTGCCGGGATCGACGCCCGGCAGTTCGATCGTCGCCCTCAATAATAAGCCCGGCGACCGCTTTTGGTACAACGTCGGCGTCGATAACTACGGCAGCAACCAGACTGGCCTGGTGCGCACCAATCTGAGCGCCGAGGCCGACAATCTACTGGGTTTGCAGGAAATGTTCTCGCTCAGCTACAGCGGCAGCCTCGACACCAACGCCTTGGTTGGTTCCGTATCGCTGCCGATCGGCTACAGCACCTTCAGTTATACCGGTGCGATTTCCGAATATCAGAATCTGGTCGGCAATACGGCGCTCTTGTATGGCAACACCACCAGCCACACGTTCGGTTGGAACTATGTGCTGTCACGCAGCCAGGCAGTCAAAAACGCCCTGGACGTGACTCTCTCGCGGCGCAAGGTTGCGCGCAATGTCAATGATCTGGAACTTGATCCACAGCATTTAACAGTGCTACGCGTCGCCGCCAATACCTTGCACCGCTTTGCCTTTAATGAACAGCAGGCGAGCTGGACGCTGGATGTCGGTCTGTCGCAAGGCTTGCATGCGCTGGATGCCAGCACGGATGCTGCGGACATCAAGAGTGGCGACGCCCATAGCCAGTTCACCAAGCTCGATACCACGGCGACCTTGTCCCTGCCGGTCGGCAAGCTTGGCGCAACCGCATGGAACTGGCGCGCGCAATTGAACGCGCAGTGGAGCAAGCAAGCCTTGTTCGGCTCCGAGCAGATTTTTGCCGGCGGCATGTCGTCGGTGCGCGGTTTCCAGGATAACAGCGGCACCAGCGGCGACCGCGGCCTGACCTTGCGTAATGACGTGGCCTGGGTCAATGGGCCGGAGTTCGCCGGGATTCATGTCGAACCGTATGTATTCCTGGATATGGGACGCACTGAATTGATCGCCCAGGGCGTCTATCAACACCTGGTCGGCGCCGGATTCGGTGCGCGCATGCAGGCCACCGTCGGCAAGCAACGCTTTAGCGGCGAAGTGCTGCTGGCGCGCCCCTTGGTGCAGCCGGACAATCCACAGCCCAAAAGCACGTTGTTACTTGCCAGCCTGAACTGGTCTTATTGATTTTTGCAATTCAAAGTAAAGAGGAAACGCCATGTCTTACGCAACCACATACCGCCAACTGCAACCGCTACTCGTCGCGTGCAGCCTCGCTGCTGCTGTCGCAGCACCAGCAGTCTATGCACAAACCGCCGCTGCGCCAGTGACCGTTACCGCGCCAGCCAGCAACCTGGGACCAGGCGTGATCGCCAAGGTCAACAATGTTGCCGTCACCGATGCGCAATTGCAGCGTGCCATCCAACAGTCCGGACTGCCTGATAGCCCGAATTTGCGTGCTGCCTTGAAAAATCAATTGGTGTCGCGCGAGCTGTTCCGTCAGGACGCTGAAAAGACGCACGCCTATGACAGCCGGCCAGAAGTCAAGCAAGCCATGCAAGAGGCCAAGGATGCGGCCATTACCCAGTTGTATCTGCGCGATATCATCAAGCCGGCACCAGTCACTGAACAGCAAGTCCGGGCACAGTTCGACAGCATCGTCGCCAGTCTGGGCGACAAGGAATACAAATCGCGTCTGATTCAAGTAGCTGACGCGGCTGCAGCGGCCGACGTACTGGCCAAACTGAAGGCGGGCGCCCATTTCGCACAACTGGCGCAGCAAGTCAGCCTGGCGCAAAACAAGGTGCGCGGCGGTGATCTCGACTGGATCAGCTTCAAGACGCCGGCCCAGGAAGGGCATACGCAGAATCTGCCGCTGCCGATTGCGCAGGCGTTGACCGCATTGCCGGCCGGCGGGTTGACCTTGACGCCGGTGAATTGGAACAACGCCTATTTCATTCTGAAGCTGGAGCAGGTACGTCCAACACTGGTTCCCCAATATGACGAGGTGAAAGCGGTATTGCGTCAGCAGCAGGAAGCCGCTGCCTTGGAAAAGGCGACGGTTGCGGTCGTCAGCAACCTGGTCAAGCAAGCCAAGATTGAGCAGTAACGGACAACTATCTAGAAGAAGATACGGATTGCCGTTATGAAGAAAAACGATCCAACCGGCCTGCGTGGCGTCAATGGGTTTTCTTATGAGGCATTCCGGCGCTCTGAGCAAGAAGAACGGAACCGTAGATCCGGCCGGCCTTTGCGCGGGACTATTCGCATCGCTGTAGTGGCGATTGTGTTGTCGGCGATGTTCACCTATGGTTTTCTTCGCGTCATCTTGACTCCCGTTGCCTCGAACCAGGTGCGTACGAAATAGGCAGACGACTTGTCGTGACTTGACAATGCATGACAAACGTAAGCAGTGGCCAGTGCACAACGGTTTGCAAACAATTGAAAAATCGCCCGATTATTCGGGAACTTCTTTCTTTGTCGGGTAGGGCGTTTTGTAGAATGGTTTTTAAGAAATTGTCGCTGGAGATGCGATCCGCAGAAACGTTGATGCGCTCTGCGTGTCGCCAGTAGATCGGCTGGACGGCACCACGCCACGATGACAAGCACCAGAAATACCACAGGCACTATCAAGAAAATGCGGGACACGAAACAGCAACAAGGGAGTAAGAATTGAAGACGAATTTCTTTTGGGCGGTTTTTATCTGTTTGTCGCTCACTCCACTTTTGCGCGTACTGATACTGGAAGCATACAAGTGGTGCTGTTCCAGGCTCAACGACGTGGCCCGGAAACACAGGATTCAAAACTGAAGCGGTTCCTCATCGCAGAGAAGCCAGAGCTGTACAGAGGGTGTTGACTAGCGGCGGTATCTGCCGCCCAGGCACAGCCTCAACAATATTGCGTCAATAAAAATAAGTCAGGGAAAATATGCATCGCTCGCTCCGTCAATTGCTGTCTCGTCTGGATCAGTCGCGTCTATCCACCACATCGGGCCGTAGGCTATCGATTGATCCATTGGGATCGACGGCGCAGAGCGTCATTGGTTTATCGCAAGACGGTGCGCCACAGGTGCGGCTATGGCAGCGCGCCGTTGCGGCGACGGTGGCAATGACATTATGGCTGGCGCCGTTGCAGGTGACTTGGCAAAGCGCCACGCAATCCGCTGCACAATTAGCCGTCAGCAAAGATCTGCAGCAGGCGAGGGAGTCTGCGGTCGACTGGCAGTTTTTTACCGGCGAATTGAAGCGTGGCGTGCTGCAAGCACAGCAAAGTGGCAACTGGCTGCCGCTGCAAGCGCAACTGGAGCAGCACATTCCCGGCATTACGCGGGTGCTATTGGCGAAAGCGGAAGCGGCTTTGCCGTCCTTGCACTTTGGTCTGCACAGCGCTGTAGCAGCGCCGATCACCGACCCTAACGCACCGATCCGGTTTCAACCGCAAGTCACTAGTACTAGCGGTCCTAGCGGCGCTGTGCCGGTGGTCAATATTACCCAGCCGAACGCCAACGGCATCTCGTTGAATCAATACAGTGCTTTTAACGTCGACGCTGTTGGCTTGATCTTGAACAACAGCCTGACCGCAGGCGGGAGTTTATTGGGCGGCAATGTCGCGGCCAATCCTTTCTTGAACGGTCGCACCGCGACCCAGATTATCAATCAGGTCACCGCGCAAGGCAGTCCGAGCAATATCGCCGGTACCATCGAAGTGTTCGGCGCACCCGCCTCGGTGATCGTAGTCAATCCGAATGGCGTGAATTGCACCAGCTGCGGGTTTGTCAACGCGCCGCATATTACGCTGACGACTGGCACACCGCAGTTTTTGAGCGGTCCGGGCGGCACCGCCACATCGTTCGACAATGCTAGTGCACTGTCCTATAACGTGCAAGGCGGCCGGATTCAGATCGAAGGCGCGCCCGGTGCAAACGGCACTCCTGGTGCTGGTATCGAAGGCACGGTCGGTGCGATCGACCTGATCGCTGGCAGCATCGGCGTCAACGCGCCACTCTACGCCGGCCAGCAAATCAATCTGATTAGCGGCCAGCAGGTCGTCGCGCAAGCCCAGCCAGGACAGGGCAGGGCCGGTAGCGACTACCAGGTGAGCAGCAACGGCGCCAATACGGCTGCCAGCAACACGTCATCACAAAATAATCTGCAAATCGACGCCAGTGCATTCGGCGCCATGACGGCAGGGCAGATCAAGGTCATCGGCACCAGCCAGGGACTCGGCGTGCGCAACGACGGCAGCTTGACCTCCAGTGTCGGTGCGCTGTCGATTGACGCCAACGGCGATGTCCGGGTGGGCACCACCTACGGTAAAGGTAGCGTCGACATTACGTCGACCGGCAACGTGATCGCCAATGGCGACAGCCTGGGCGAGCAAGGCCTTAATATCGCAGCCAATGGCAATGTGCAAGTCAACGGCAGCATGCAGTCCCATCAAAACGTCAACCTGCAAGCCGGCGGCAATATCACTGGTACCGGCGGAGCGATTGCAGACAACAGCATTACGGCTACAGCCGGTAACTCGATCAACCTGGGCGGTAAAGTCCAGGCCGGCAATGCGTTGAGTCTGACCGCGCAGGGACATGACGGTACCGGCGACATTATCTTGGGCGGTAGCGTCACCGCGCCCAACCAGACTGCGATCAATGCCGCACGCGATATCACCATCGACGGCAGCATTACCAGCGCCACGGCGCTGGCATTGGCTGCCACACGCAATCTGACCATCAACGGTATTGCCGGCTCGGTCGGTGATTTGAGCCTGCAAGGCAAGCAGGGGAGTGTCACCACCACGGGCAACGTGGTCAGCTCCAGCGGCAATGTCAACGTCCTGGCTAACACCGACGCCAATCTGGGCGGCCAGGTCTATGCGGCACAGAACGCCCAGCTGCAAAGCCAACACGGCAGCATCAATGTTGGCGGGTCGCTGGCGGCGCAACAGCAAGTGAGTGCGACAGCCGCCAACAACGTCACTTTGGGCGGCAGCACGCAAGCCGGCGCCAACACCAGCCTCACTGCCACCCACGGTAGCGTCGCAATCAACGGCGATCTGACTTCCGGCGGTACGGCACAAGTGCAGGCAGGACAAAATATTACCGGCACCGGCAAGCTGACGGCGCTGACCGACACCACCTTGACGGCAGGGCAGGCGATCGCCATTGGCGGAGCACTGCAAACGGGTGGGAGCCTGACTGCGACTGCCGGTCAGAATGTGTCGCTGGCGAGCTTGACTGTCGGCGGCAACACTGGCGGCAGCGCCACCTTGCAAGGTACTAACGTCAGTCTGTCCGGCCCGACCGTGGTCGGCAATGCCAGCGGCGGTGGTTTGACTGTCACAGCCAGCAATGACGCCATCTTGGGTGGTCAGACCCAGACCACCGGCAAATTGCAGGTCAACGCCGGACGCGACATTAATGTCACCGGCGGTACGCTCTCCAATGGCGCGACGACGTTGAATGCTACGCGCAATCTGGGCGTCGGCGGCACGGTCATCGCCCTGGGCGACACGAACCTGACCGCGCAGAACGGCAGCTTGACCACGACCGGCAGCGTGTTGGCTTTGTCTGGCTTGAACGCCACCTCCGGCGGCGACCTCAATGTAGGTGGTCAGGTCTATGCACAAAACGCGGCCGTCTTGCAAAGCCAGCACGGCAACGTGGCCGTCGGTGGCGATGTCACCGCGCAAAACAGTCTGCAAGTCAGTGCAGCCAATAATGCCACTCTGGGCGGCACGACACAGGTCGCCGGCGATACGGCAATCACAGCAACTTCCGGCGATGTGAATGTGGCCGGCAGCCTGGCCGGGCACGGTGCAGGGACGCTTGCCGCAGGTGGCAGCATCACAGGCAACGGCAATACCCAGTTTACCAAGGACGCCACATTCAACGCCGCCAAGAATGTCACGCTGGCGGGTACGGTCGGCGTCGGCGGTAACCTGAATGCGACCGCAGGCAGCAATCTGGCCCTGGGTGCAACGACGGTCCTGGGTAATGCGACGCTGGCCGCCGCGCAAGGGAATGTGAATTTAAATGGCGCGACGACGACGGGCGGCAACATCCAGGCCAGCGCGGGCACCGATCTGGTGGCGGCTGGCGCGGTCAACAGCCTGCAAAATGTCAGCCTCAGCGCCGGCCGAAACCTGACGACACAAGGCACGATCGGCGCCAGTAACAACCTGACGGCCAGTGCAGGCCAGAACCTGGCGCTCATCGGCGTCACGACCAGCCTCGGCGACACCACCCTGACGGCCGCCAATATCGGCACCGGCGGCGATCTGAACGTCGGCGGCAAACTGCAAGCCACTGCGCAAGGCAACCTCAGCCTGAGCGGCGGCTTGCTGACTGTCGGCAAGGATGCCAATCTGACCGGCGCTGACATTAGCTTGGGCGGTACAGCCAGCGCCAGCAGCATCAGCGCAACCAATCCGCATCCGGTCAACGCCATCGGCGGCAACCTGACGGCCACAGCCGGCAACAGCCTGACCACCAATAACGTCGGTGTCGTCAAAGGCAACGCCACTTTGAACGGCGCCAACAGCGTCACCAACAACGGTAACTGGCTGGCGGCAGGGGATATGAATGTCACGACCCGGCAAGCCGTGAACAAGGCCGGTGCGGCCTTGCAATCGTTGGGTACCACCACGATCAATGCCACCAATCTGACCAATGCGGGCACGATCTATGGTGTGAACACCAATATCAACGCCACCAACAGCATCAACAACAACGGCGGTGCGCTGCTGGCGCGCGATAACCTGAACCTGGCCACCAATATCTTCGCCGCCAATCAAGGCGGCTTGCTGTTCGCCGGCGACACCAGCGCAGCCGCAGCGGCCGCGCCGGCATCCGGCAATGTCAGCCTGACCGTGAATGGCGGTACGGGTAGCTTCAATAACACCGGCGGCCAGATCCTCGCGGCCAACAATGTCACCCTGAAACTGCCGAATCAAAGTATCGATCCGACTGCGGCAAGCTTCGGCACAGTTGATCTGAACGGTACGCTGACCTTGATTGCGCAATCGATCAACGTGAACGGCAACTGGAATTTGCCGGGATCGGGCTTGAACCTGCAGGCGGCCAACGGTTTTACCAATACCGGCACGATCCAGAAATCCGGCGATATTTCCATCAGCGGTTCTTCATTCACGAATAGCGGCAGCGTCATCAGCGGTAACGACGTCACCTTGAACGGTGTTGTTACCAATCAGGCCGGCGGGGTGATCCACGCCGACCGTGACGTCAATCTGGGCGGCACCGTCACTAACGCTGGCAAGGTCGAAGCGGTGCGCGATGTCAACCTGTCCGGCGCCAGTTACGACAATACTGGCGGCACCACGGTAGCCAACCGCGATGTGAATGCTACGCTGGCAGGCAGCCTGACCAATGTCGGTAGCAGCATCACGGCAGCCAACAACGTCAACATCACCGCGGCTTCCGTCAACAACAATCGCGCAGCGCCTGTAGATCTGCAGAATACGACCACCACCATCAGTGACCCGACCTTGTTGCTGTCGACCGTTGTCGGCACCAAACCGGTCCTCGTCTCCGACGGCAACTCCAATGGTACGAATGGTCCGTCCTTTATTTATGTCCCGCAAGACGTCACTCTGGGTGACTTGAGCCCCAATTTGACGACGGGCACGGTCAAGGCGACCGAGGCACCCATGGAGGGGCCGACGGGCACCTGGTACTTTGCCGGTGACAATCCTAATTACCTCTACAGTGGTCCGTCAACAACGCAGATACTGGCCTTGCCGACGGTACAAACAACGGTGCAGAGCCAGACCAACGGCCAGCAAGGGCTCATCACCGCCGGCAACCAGACCAGCATTACCGCCAACACCTTATCGAATCGCGGCAGCACCATCAGCGGCAAGAATGTCGTGCTGAATGTACAGAGTCTGGATAATGGCCGTTCCGATACGATTATCACGTCCAAGACCCGCACCTCGGTCAATCAGGCGGAACTCAGCAGTTTCATGGCACAGGTGATCGCGCTGGGCACGAGCGTCGTCGGTCAACATGATGCGCCTTGTCCAGGTGAGGCGCAGGGCGGTTGCACGTCGAACGTCTTGCCGGCGACACTGACGCCGATCCCGGTGGCCAGCATTGTGGCGCCGAGCACCGGCGGTACCACCACGGCGCTGGGTGTGCGCGGCCAGATTGTGGCCAACCAGGATCTGAGCATCAGCGGCGGCAACCTGGTCAATGCCGGTAATATCGTCGCCGGCCGAGATATCACCTTCAATGTCGCCGGGTTGACTAACAAGGGCGAGACCAGCTACAACGTGGTCACACAAGGCAGCCTGGTAGTGGCCAATCCGACCGGACCATTCTCGACCAGCGACAATTTCAATCCCCTGTCCCAGAGTATTGTAATCACGCAGGATCCGGCGACCATCGTGGCGGGACGCAACCTGACGATCACCGCGGGCAACGTCACCAATAACAATGCCAACCTGGCAGCCCTGGGGAACGTCAGCATTACCAGCCCGGGCACCGTCAGTAACCAGTCGGGCACAATCCAGGCCACGAAGGGCGACATCAGCATCAATGCAGCGACGTTGAATAATGTCCGTAGCGGTGGCACCGTCGGCCTACAATCGCGTCAAACCACGTTTGCCGGGCAGACCGTCGCCGATCTGAACCAGGATTTCTTTGGTGTGACGGAACAAGCCGAAACGACACAGGCGGGCGTCATCAATGGCGCGCGCAATGTCACGATCAACAGCGCCACGCTGAATAACAACGGCAGCCTCATTAATGCAGGACAAAATGCCAATATCACGGTCACCAGCGCCCTGAACAACAACGCCGACGTGCTGGCAGTCACCAGTTATCACAGCCATGTCGAAAATCACTGCGGGATCTTGGGGTGCGACCATGTGCGCGAGAACGATCCGGTCAACAACAATACGCCGAATCAATCCAATAGCATCATCCAGGCAGCCGGCAGTCTGAACGTCAACGGCCAGGGCGGCCAGTACGCCGCATTGCAGAACACCGGTACCATCACTGGCTACCAGGTCAACCTGACCGGCAGCAACATCACCAACGGTTATACCAATCCGCAGGTCATGACGCCGGCGGGTACTAACCCGAAGAACGTCATTGCGCTCGGCCCGATTGGCGTGCCGGTAACGGCAACGAACGCCCAAAATAGCGCCAGCCAGGCCGCAGGGGCTAGCGGTGTTACGGCGCAACTCAATACGAATGCGAGCCTGCCTTCCCAGGGGCAGATCCCAGCGCAAGTGGCCACTGCCAGCAGCGGCAACGTCAGCATGTTGGATGCAGTGATTGGCCGTCAGGTGTTTGGCACGGCGCTGACAACGGCCGTTGGTAATGGCAACTTCCATTTCACGGCTGTAACTCCAGTAGGACAAACTGGACTATCGGCGCAGATCAGCGTCAACGATCCGAAATACGTGATCACCAATCCGGCCAGCAATGTACTGCATGGTTTGACGCCGCAGGTCTTGCTGAACAGCCTGCCCGCGGCATTGCAGCCGAATGGCAGCGTACCGTTCTATTTCGATCCCTTTACTGAAAGCCAGCAGTTGCAACAGGCCGCATTGGCGCAGACCGGCAACGCCAGCTTCGTCAGTGGTGTGCAATGGGACAGCAAGAATCAGGTCAGCCTGGCCGATCAGCAAAAAGCAGTCTTGTACAGCAATGCGATCAACTACGCGACCCAAAACAATATCCAGCTGGGCCAAGCGTTGTCTCAGCAGCAGATCAATGCGCTGACCAAGCCGATGCTGTGGTACGTCGAACAGACCGTGCCAGATCCGAGTTGCACCGCAACGGGAACCTTTCAATGCGGCACCATCAATGCCTTGATGCCCCAGGTCTATTTGCCACAAGCCACACAGGGTGCGCTGGCCGGCGGCGTCATCCAGGGTAATCAGGTCACGCTGACAGCAACTGGCACCGGCGACGCCGATCATCCGAATGGCACGGTCACCAACACCGGCTACATCAGCGCCCAGCAACTGATCATCAACGCGCAGCAACTCAACAACGAGGCGCGCAACGCCGATATCGGCGTACAGACCTACCGCACTGACAAGCAAGGCTATACCAAGGTAACCGGCGACGAAATCCAGCCGGGCGGTTTCATGTCGGCAGCGAACTATCAACTGAATGTTGATCGCGTCAATAGCATCAGTGGCCAGTTCCAGCAACTCAATGCCGACGGCACGGTAAGCCAGGCCGGAAGCCAGGTATTGCTGGATAACCTGAAACAGCAGCTTGGTAGTGACTTTACCCAAAGCACTGCCGAAAACCATATCCATCAGGAATGGGTACAGACCAAGAAAGCCGATCCGACAGAACAAATTGTGATCATTGCGGCGGCGATTGCGTTGAGTATTGTTACCGCAGGCGCTGCTGCAGCAGCTATCGGGGCGATGGAACAAGCAGCGGCGGTGACGATGCTTGAGGCGGTTGCTTCCGGTGCCACCTTTGCCGAAGCCGCAGCCGCAGGCGGCATCATGGCCAGTTCCGCCTTTGCAGTCGGCGGCTTTGCGAATGTGGCGATTGCCGGTGCAATAGGGGCCATGTCCAGTAGTGCATTTACCCAACTGGCAACGACAGGTAATCTCAACATAGGGCAAACCTTCAAGGCTGGTGCGGTTGGCGGTCTCACGGCAGGACTGACGTCGGGTATTACCTATGCAGACGGCAGCGTAGGCGTTGCCAGCGAGGCCAACGATCCGAACAGTCTTGCCAATCTGGGGGGCGCGCAAAGCGTCGGCAATGGTTTGACAGGCAGTACCGTGACGCAAGCTGGTGCTTCGACGGCGACCTCCATAGGAACCCGAATCGGTGCGGTCGTCGCCGACAGCGCCATCAGTGCCGGGGTACAGACCCTCATTGAAGGCGGCAGCTTTGGGACAGCGCTTAAGAATAGTTTAGTTGGCTCGGCGGCAGCGGCGGGTGCTTATGCGATCGGCAACGCGAGCCTAGATAGCTCCTCAGTGCTGGCGCTGGGAACGCCTGGTTATGTTCTAGCGCATGCGGCTCTTGGATGTGCAGCAAGCACAGCCGAAGGGACCGGATGCGCCAGTGGCGCAATTGGTGGCGCGAGCGGCGCGCTGATTAATCCAATCATCGATGGTAACGGCAATATTCCAGGCGCAGCGCTGACTGCGATTACCTCGATTGCGGGCGGGAGCATTGCCAGCGCACTTGGTTACAACATCCAGGGGGCGATGACCGCGGCTCAGAACGAAACCTTGAATAACTGGCTGAACCACGTCTATTGGTTGCCTGGGCAAAATTCAGAGGCAGTGCAACTCGCACAAGATCAAAAAAATTGTTCGCCGTCGAATCCTGGCGCATGCTCGGACGCGAAAGCGTTGCAAAGCACATCGGCGACAAGAGACGCTGCCTTGGCCAGTGCATGCGCCGCACCTTCGTCGGCTAGTTGTATGTTTCAAACTGCGTTGGCAACTATGGCGGGCAATACTGTTCAGTACGTGAACGGTACGGCGGTCGCCACTACAACACCTCAGCAATCGGCTGCACAACCAAGCATGGGTGCTGTGACGCTGGATAACATGCTGGGTAGCCCGTTCGCTGGCATCGCCGGTCTAGCCGCATACGCTTTCGGAGGCTCAAACAAGGACGCCTATTATGCTTCTCAGTTGGGCGTTGCAGTGGAGGGATTAGCGGCATCTGCAGCTGGGTTTCAATTGCCCAAGGCACCAAACCTTGTTCGATCCAGTAGTGACGTAGTTCCGCCAGCAGGTAGTATTAGGAATGTAAACCCAACCGGTGGTGATAATAATTGTGTAAATTGCGCAATTGCTACAGACGCTACGCTAAGGGGCAATCCCGCAAGTGCATTGCCAGGTATTCCGACGGGTATTTCAGTACTTGAATCGCAGTTTGGAAGTACCTTCAAACCAGCGACAGCCGGGACTATTGATCAATCGTTGCTCCAGCAAGGAAATGGTGCTACTGGGATCGTATATGGTTTCCCACCTGTTGGGTCGACTGTTGGGCATGTTTTTAATGTGGTCAATCAAAATGGGGTCATTAGATATCTGGATGGTCAATCAGGTACAGTTGCCGATCCATCTTCTTATTCCCGATTATTGTTTATGCCGGTGAAAAAAATAGGTTCGCCATGAACGAAATAACTAAACAAACTGCCATTGCTATAGCTGAACAGCATCTAAACGAGGTAATACGTAGTCCTTATGATTCGCCCGTGGGTGATCGATGGGTCATATCGATGGAAAATATCCAGGATTGCGGAGATTATTGGCTTATGCATTACCAGTCAGAGATGTATTTGAAAACTGAGAATCCTTCCTATTTACTTGCTGGAAATCTTCCGATTAATATATCGAAAACTGGAAAGATATTAGGGTTTGGTAAATAAAAGATAGTGGAATCGGGGGCAGGGCCAATGTCACTGAATTCCACCTCAATTCGCCTAAGTCAGTACCTAAATTCGCAAGTAGCTTACTTTGAGAGTAGAGGGACAGAGTCGAATATTCCCAAATGGATATTCGACTCTGACTCCTTTATTTTCCAGTTAAACATGAAGCTTGGAGCGGGAAATGACAGTGCACTTTCTTATTCCTCCAATTTTTGATAGGCGGTATTTTTGGCTATTCGAGATCGGGAAAGTAAAAGTTGGATTCAATCCCTCAGAATCGTGGGGGCTAAGTATGGGAGAGAATGTTATGGCCTTCCCCCAGCGTGATGGACACTTTCGATAGGTATGATGTCACTATCGGAGGTATTACATGTTTGTTGGAGTGGTATGACGCAAAAAGCTGAGGCGTTTTCGTGCATTTCATGATAAGCCTGACCTTACCCCGCTGAGTGCACCAATCGCAAGTTAGTAATCTCGCTGTTTTCGTTGTGATGCAATACCCGGAATTGGTCCGGTGCCATTTGCCCCAGGGCGCTATGCGGGCGAACCGAGTTGTAAT
>NZ_JAGQEG010000094.1 GCF_018305005.1 Collimonas silvisoli | reverse complement strand
GGCGCTGACTTTCGTCAGCGCCGGCTTTACTGATGCTGGGCTAAAGGTATATCAGAAGCGAGTACGCATGCCGACCGCGAATTCGGTCTGGTTCTGGAAGCCGTTGGCCGATCCTACGCGGTAGCCGTCGCTAAGTTTCATATAGTCGGCAGCCAGATACAGCTCGGTACGTTTCGACAGATGGTAGAAAGTAGACGCGTACAGCGTTTTCTTCTTGCCGCTGCCGGTGGCAGTTGCGCCGCTGGCGTCATTGTAGGCGTTCAAGGTGCTGGTGCCGGCTGCGTTGTAAGCAGCGTTCTGCGCCTTCATCACTTGATAGCCGACTTCATAGTCGAACGAACCTTGCGGTGTGAACTTAGCCGATACAGTGTACGCATCGTCCTTACGCTGACCGAGCGCACCTTGCTCTGCCGTGTAGTGGAAGTAACCCGCATTCAAGCGCACCAGATCGAAAATGTAGCTGCCACCCACCGAATAGGATTTGTGCTTTTCCAGACTGCTGGTGAGGCCGTTGCCGACGTCGGCTTGGTTGATGAAGCCGGAGACGATGAAATTCGAGCCGTTGTAGCCGATCGCCGCCGATTTGGTGGTGTTGTGGGCGAACTGGCCGGCGACGTTGCCGAACTGATAACCAAGGCCGGCTACCACGCCATTGTTGAACACTTTCTTCCAGACCAAGCCATTGTCATAGCGGGTGCCGGTGGCGCTGCCCGAGTAGAAAATCAGCTGTTTGAAGTTGTTGTTGTTGGTGTAGCCGCCTTCTTCCAGACCGAGCTTGGAACCGTAAGCATCGCCGTAGACCTGGGAGAAATCGCGTGCCAAGGTGTTTTGGCGGCCCAGTGTGATCTGACCAAAGGTGGTGTCTTGCATACCGACCCAGGCGTCGCGGTTAAACAGTACGCCCGGCGTATCCATTTCACCGGTGCCGACCACGAATTCGGCTTCCAGTTTGAAAATCGCCTTGAGTCCGCTGCCCAGATCTTCAGCGCCGCGGAAGCCGATGCGGTTGCCGCTGAACCAGGCGACCGGGATGCCGGTCAGGCGGTCGCCGGCCTTGTCAGCATGATTGACGGTGCTGATGGTGGCGTCGATCAGGCCATAGATAGTGACATTGGATTGTGCGTATGCTGCATTGACAGAGCCTATCGTCCCCAGAACTGCTAGCGCTAATAGCGACTTTTTCATTTTAATCTCCAGATATTTTTTAGTTGGATGTACTAATCGCATAGATCAGTGGGGGTAACTATAAAATTCGAAAGCTTACTAACTGCTTTCAGAAGGCTAAATGACCACTTGCAGGCTGTCGGTTTTGTGCCACAGCGTGGGAAAATAAATCTTGCTTTTGAAAGCTGTTAGTAAGCTTTGCGGGAGGGGGAGGCTGTCATGCGCTTACTGTGACAGCGGTCCCTGTGCCTGGCACTGCCGGAAAAGTGACCGTAACTATCAATCCGCTTCTCTGTCCGCTTTCTATCGTCGGGCTGGACAAGGCAATCTCGGCCTTGCTGGCAAGCGCAATTTCACGGACGATTGCCAGGCCCAGGCCGCTGCCATCCGAACGTTCTTGGTGCAGGCGGTAGAAGCGTTCGAACACCTGCTCCCGTTCTGCTGCGGGAATGCCCGGGCCATTGTCTTCGACGCGCAGAACGGTGGCGTGTCCAGTGCTTGCGACAGCAACGGTTACTCTGCCGCCGACCGGCGTATAGCGCAACGCGTTGTCGACCAGATTGGCGACCAGCTCTTCCAGCATGGATGGCGTGGCATGGACCATGACGGCCGCAGCTGCAGACTCAAAACCAAGATCGATATGCTTGGTCTGCGCCAGCGTCGCCAACTCTTCCAGCACGGTTTGCACCACTTCGATCAGGTTGACATCGGTCTGGCGCAAGGGATGGCCGATACCGGTTTCGGCGTTGGACAGTGTGAGCAACTGGTTGACCAGCCGGATCCCGTGCTGCACGCCGTTGTTGATCGCCCGCAGCGCGGCATCCTTGGCATTGGCGTCGCGGCTGCGCAGGCCGTAGTGAACTTGTGTATTGAGTAGCGTCAGCGGCGTGCGCAATTGATGTGAGGCGTTGGCGATGAAACGGCCGTGGGCCGACATATGATCGTCCAGCCGCTGCACGTAGTCATTGATGGCGTGCACCAGCGGCACCAGTTCGGTCGGCACCGGGGCGGCGTCGAGCGCTTCCAGGGTGCCAGGCTTGCGGCGTTGCACGCGGTCTCTCAAGCGCATCATCGGCGCCAGGCCATGCCGCAATCCAAGCAACAGCAGCAGCACCACCAGCACCAGTATTGCCAGCTGTTGCTGCACCGTGTGTTCCCACATGCGGTCCGACAGCATTTTGTAGGAATTCTGCGTTTGCGCCACTTCGATCAGAACCGATCCCTGTGCAGGCACGCCAAACACCGGCTGCGAAAAGGCGACGATGCGCACCGGGTCGTCGCGGAAGCTGGCGTTGAAATAAACCGATTCCTCGTTATGCGGCAGGCGCGGCGGATCGGGCAGATCGATTTGGCCGGCCAGCAGCGTGCCGTTGGCTGCAACCACGCGGTAGTAAACCCGGTCATGCGAATCCGATTGAAACAGCTCCAGCGCGGCGGGCGGAATCACCACCTGTAGTACATCGTCTTCATAGTGTATCTGTTCGGCGATGATGCGCGCCGAGCCGAGCAGCATCCGATCGTGAACCACGGTCGCCATCGCGATCGCATTGTTGTAGGTAACCCAGATGTTGAAGCCGACGAACAGTACCAGCGGCACCAGCAGCCAGAGCAGCAGCTGCGTGCGCAGACTGCGAAATAGCTTGCTGCTAAACCTCATGGTGCTGCTTGAGCAGATAGCCTAGTCCGCGCAAAGTGATGATGGCGGCGTCACCGTGTTCCAGTTTCTTGCGGATCCGGTGGATATAGACTTCGATGGCGTCCTGCGATACGTCCTCGGCCATCGCGTACAAGCTCTCTGCCAGCGCTTGTTTGCTGACGGTTTTTCCCATTTTCATGATCAAGGTTTCCAGCACCGCGTGCTCGCGGCGGGTCAGGGTGAGCGCCACGCCGTCAATCGAAAAGATCCGGCTGTTGCTGTCGTAACTCAGCGATCCGCACTGCAAAATCGGGTTTCTCTGCTGGTTGGAGCGGCGCAGCAGGGCACGGATGCGCGCCTCCAGTTCGTTGACATCGAACGGCTTAGCCATGTAGTCGTCGGCGCCGGCATTGAGGCCGATGATGCGGCCCTCGACCGAATTATTGGCAGTCAGGATCAGCACCGGCACGTTGTTGTGACGGCCGCGCAGGCGCTTGAGCACCTCGTTGCCATCCAGTTTTGGCAACGACATGTCAAGGATCACCAGTTCGTATTGTTGAGTCAGCAACAAATGATCGGCGTCGGCGCCGTTATAGACGCAATCGACCGTGTATTTGTTGCGGTGCAAGGTAAGTGCCAGCCATTCGGATAGTGGCCTGTTGTCTTCGACCAGCAAAATTCGCATATTTGTTTCCGTCCCGGGGAGGTCGCTCTAATAGAAAGAACGCATCTCATGGATATTGATGAAATGAGTTCTAATAATCTGGCGATGAGGCGGATTATGAAAGGCAAGCCTAAACTTGGCTACCGATAAATCGCGGTGCATGCAAATTTCCCATTGCTTTGCCAAAATTTCGCATGCTAGTATTGGTCCATCCAATGAACCTTTCGCATGGACAAGGCAATCCGCCAGCTATGCCAAGGGCACTAATCCGAGATGGACAATATGCTTGCTGATATGGCGCTTCCTCCTTTGCGCATCGATGCCCATCAGCACTTCTGGCTGCTGGCGAATCGGGCGGGGCAATGGCCGCCACCGGAGCTGGCGGCCATTCATCGCGATTTTCTGCCGCAGCAACTGGAGCCCTTGCTGCAGCAATATGGCATCAGCGGCAGCGTGCTGGTGCAATCCTTGCCTAGCATGAGCGACACCTTGTTCATGCTCACCCTGGCGGAGCGGAATGCGTTTATCCGGGCGGTAGTTGGCTGGGCCGACTTGAAATCGCTCAATGCCGAGCAGCAGATACAGTTGCTCGCCAGCCATCCGAAAATGCGCGGCCTGCGACCGATGCTGCAGGATCTGGCCGACGACTGGATTTGCGATCCCTTGCTGGCGCCGGCGATTGCCGCCATGCAGCGCCACCAACTGAGCTTGGATGCACTGGTTCTGCCGCGTCACTTGCCGGCCCTGCTGAAATTCGCCGAGCGCTACCCGGAGCTGCCCATCGTCATCGATCACGCGGCCAAACCGCCGAGTGCCAGCGCTGCGCTGGAGCCTTGGCAGGCATCGATAACCCGGCTGGCGGCCTTGCCGCAGGTGTATTGCAAGCTATCGGGGCTGGTGACTGAGGCTGCGGCCGGCTGGCAGATAGCGCAGCTGCAGCCGTACGTGGCGCATGTGCTGGAGGTTTTCGGCGCCCAAAGAGTGATTTGGGGCAGCGATTGGCCGGTGGTCAACCTGGCGGCCGATTACGGCCGCTGGCTGGCGGCTACCGACACCTTATTAGGTGATCTGGAACCTTTCCAGCGCCAACAAATCATGGGCTTGAACGCGCAGCGCTTTTATCGCTTGTAGCAGCAAGGCGTGGTTCAAGACTGGGCTGCCTAACTTGCCTAACGCAAGAACACCTTGTTCATGATCTGCGTAGCCGGATAAGCCACCAGCGATTGCACTACATGCGGCAAATCCAGCGGCCGCATGATCATCTTGATGGTCATGCCGGCTGACAGATGGTGACGGATGGTGGTGTTCATGCGGCTGTGGATCTGCTGCAGCATGGCTTGGTCGTCGGCGTGTTGCGGCATTCTGGTGTTGAACACGTGACGCAGAGCGCAAGCGGAGTCTTCGTTTTTAATTTCCAGGGTGCGGCGTCGCAAGGCGCCGAAGATGCGGTGACGGCGCAATCCCTCATGTTGCCGGAAACGCCGGAAATAACGGAAAAAATGCTTGTAGTGATTCACCTCGTCCTTGGCGATGCGCGAAGCCAAATCTTTTAATACCGGTTCGTCCGTGCTGCGCGACAGCGCTCCGTAGAAAGTGGCGGTGCCGGCTTCCACCACGCAGCGGGCCACCATTTCCAGGCCTTTGCTGGGTTCCAGCAATTCCACCTTGCAATAGGTCGAATATTCATCGAGGAAGTTGCGATAGGCGGTTTGCCAGTCGAACTCCGGCCATATGTGCTCGACATAGGCGCGCAGCGCCTGGCCATGCTGCAACTCTTCGATTTCCCATTGTTCGCGCAGCCAGGTGGAGATTTCCGGCTCGTCGCCGTAATAGTCCACCAGATTTTGTGTATACAGATCGGAGCCGCTTTCGACAAACGAGGCGCAAGCGACCAGATAAAAAAGGTTTTCATCGGGCCGGACCTGGGTGATATTGATTTTTGAAAAATCCAGATCGGCGATCTTCCAGTGCGTACTCTGTTCGCGACCTTTGTGCATAATCAATCTCTCCATGTGGTTGTGACTGATTGAAACTCATTCAGATATGACGCGTGCTGCTGCAATAGGTTCAAGGTACACGATTTTGCCGGAATGTGTGCATTTCGGGCTCATGCTACGATTAAGCCTTATTTTTCAGCGAGGTGAACATGAGCGGGCAAAATAATCAAAACGTCGAATATCGCGGTTATGTCATCGTGGCAAAACCGGTCCAAGGCCACGACGATCTGTGGCATGACGGTTACCAGATATTAAAAGCGGGAGCCAGCGTATCCAGCCGCACCAATACGGAAAGCGCACATGCCAGCGCGAATACTGCCTACGACAGCAGTGTCGAGTTTGCCAAGATCGAGGTGGATAACCTGGTTGCGCTGACCGAATAGGTTTCCGTGGCGGGAGGGCCGTACCTGGCAATAGTCGATTTGCAAATAAATACACTATAAAAAGAGGCAGACGCTTATGCAACGATCGCTATATCCCGCTTATGCCACATGTGCCCCGTATGCGGCGGCACTGCTAGTGTTACTGGCTGCAACATCAAGCCAGGCCAGAGATCCGCTGCCAGCGCCGGCGCTTACCTACAAGATTGCAGGTTTGAAAAAATCTGCGGAAATCCTGGTAGACCAATGGGGCGTGCCGCACATATACGCGGCGAATCAGGACGACGCTTTTTTTGTCCAGGGTTTCAATGCGGCACGCGATCGTCTGTTCCAGATCGATTTGTGGCGCCGCCGCGGCCTGGGCCAGCTGGCGCAGGTATTCGGTCCGGCCTATGTCCAGCAAGACCGCGCCGCCAGGCTGTTCTTGTACCGCGGCGACATGCAGCGCGAGTGGCAATCCTACGGCCCCCATGCCCAGCATGTGGCGAATACCTTCGTCGCCGGCGTCAATGCCTATGTCGACTACGTTAACGCCCATCCGGATAAATTGCCGTTCGAATTCAAACAGCTCGGCTATGCGCCTGCGAAATGGCTGGCGGAAGATGTGGTGCGAATCCGCAGCCACGGCTTGACCCGCAATCTGACCAGCGAAGTGGCGCGTGCCAACGTCGCTTGCAAGGCCGATCTGAAATCCGATGAAATCCGCTCCGGCCTGACGCCAAACTGGCAGGCGGCGATGCCGGACGGCCTGGATCCCTGCCTGCCGAAAGATTTGCTGAAAGTATTCCAGCTTGCTACCCAGGGCGTGAAGATCAGCAAGGAAAGCCTGCAGGGCGCGCCTGCCGATGCCGTGGTGATCGCCGTTGCGGAAAATCCGGAAGAGGTCGTCGAGGGCAGCAACAACTGGGTCATCGCACCGGCAAAATCGGCCACCGGCCGCGCCATCATGGCGAACGATCCGCATCGTGCCTATTCGGCGCCGTCCTTGCGCTACATCGCCCACATCAATGCACCGGGATTGAACGTGATCGGCGCCGGCGAACCGGCATTGCCGGGTATTTCGATCGGGCATAACGGCAGTGTCGCTTTCGGCCTGACGATTTTCAATATCGATCAGGAAGATTTGTACGTCTACCAGCTGAACCCTGAGCACCCGAATCAATACAAATACCAGGATAAATGGGAGCCGTTTAAAGTCATCACGGAACAAATCCAGGTCAAGGGCGCAGCGCCGGTTAACGCCGAGCTGACATTCAGTCGTCATGGTCCGGTGATTTTTGTCGAATCGGAAAAAAATCGCGCCTTCGCGGTCCGATCCGGCTGGCTGCAGCCCGGCATGTCGCCTTATTTCGGCAGCATAGATTACATGCGCGCCAAGAACTTTGCCGAGTTCAAGCATTCCTTGCTGCATTGGGGCGCGCCGACCTTGAACCAGGTATACGCCGATACCAAGGGCAATATCGGCTGGGCGCCAAGCGGGCTGGCGCCGATCCGCCCTAACTGGGATGGCCTGTTGCCGGTGCCCGGCGATGGCCGTTATGAATGGGCCGGCTTCTGGTCCGGCGACCAGCTGCCGTCCAGCTACAATCCCAAGCAAGGCTGGTTCGCCTCCGCTAATCAAATGAATCTGCCGGATGCTTATCCCTACCGCGAACGCAAGCTGGGTTTTGAATGGACCAACAATTCACGCTTCACGCGCATCAGCGAAGTGCTGTCGTCATTGAATAAAGTGTCGCTGGAAGATTCCATGCGTCTGCAAAACGACGATCTGTCGATTCCGGCGCGGCGTCTGGCGGCGCTGCTCAAACCTTTATTCTCCAGCGATACGCAGACCCAGGCAGCGTTGAATCTGTTTGCCGGTTGGGATTTCGTCGAGCGCGCCGATTCGGCGCAGGCCGCCTTGTTCGAGGTCTGGCTCTCGCGCCATTTGGGCAAGGCTTTCAAGGCTGCGGTGTTGAGCCCGGCAGCGGCTGAGGCAATGGGCGCGCCGGACGTTGCGGTGCTGCTGGATACCTTGGAGCAGCCGCAAGCGCGTTTCGGCCAGGACGCGCTGCAAAAGCGCGACCAGTTGCTGCTGGCTAGCCTGAATGACGCCTATGCCGAACTGCAAAAATTGCAGGGCAGCGATAGCAGCCAATGGCAATGGGGCAAGCTGCATCGCAATCTGATGGAACATCCCTTGGCCGCTGCGGTGGATGAAGCTACTCGCGCAAAATTGAATGTCGGACCCATGCCAACCCGTGGCGGCGCGTATTCGCCCAATCAGTCGACTTATCGCAGCAGCGATTTCCTGCAAACCAACGGCCCCTCGTTCCGGGTAGTGGTCGACGTCGGCAATTGGGATAACTCGCGAGCGGTCAATTCACCGGGGCAATCGGGTGACCCCGATAGTCCGCACTATCGCGATCTGGCGCAGAAATGGCTGAAGGGCGAGTATTTCCCGCTGCTGTATTCGCGGGCAGCGGTGGAGAAGGCCACGGTGGAGCGGATTCGCCTGCAACCCGACAATTGAGCCGCGGGCAGATTGAAAAAAGGGGCGCCGGTCAGCGCCCCTTTTTCATGCAAACTCGATACGTTGCGTGGTCTGCGGATTAAACCAATGCAGGGCTGCGGCGTCGAAGCCGGCGCTGATCTGCTGTCCGGTTTCGACCGCGGTTGCAGCCGGCACCCGCATCACCAGCAACTGATCCCCGATCGAAGCGTGCACCAGCAAATCGGCGCCCAAGGCTTCCACCAATTCTGCGCGCATGTTCAAACCGGGCTGGCCGAATATCAATTGTTCCGGGCGCAGACCCATGATGCAATCGTGGCCGGCAATTGCGCTGTGGGTGAACGGCAGCGCGACGGCGTCGGCGTTGGCCAGCGTGAAACTGCTGCCGTCTGCCGCCAGGCGGCCATGCAACAAATTCATCGGCGGCGAGCCGATAAAGCTGGCGACGAAGGTGGTCGCCGGTTTGGCATAAACCTGGGCCGGCGTGCCGATCTGTTCGGCGCGGCCGCCGTTCATAACGATCATGCGCTGGCCGAGCGTCATGGCTTCGACCTGGTCATGCGTCACATACAAGCTGGTAGTGCCCAGGGTGCGATGCAGCTTCTGGATTTCCAGGCGCATCTGCACCCGCAGCTTGGCGTCCAGGTTGGACAGCGGTTCATCGAACAGGAACACTGCCGGCTCGCGCACGATGGCGCGTCCCATCGCCACCCGCTGACGCTGGCCGCCGGACAATTGGCGCGGCGTACGTTGCAGCAGCGCGCCGAGCTCCAGAATCTTGGCCGCCTTTTGCACCCGGGCTTCGATATCGTCCTTGCTCAAGCCGCGGATTTTCAAACCGTAAGCCATGTTCTCGTACACGCTCATGTGCGGATACAGCGCATAGTTCTGGAACACCATGGCGATGTCGCGGTCTTTCGGCTCCAGCTTGTTGACTACGCGGTCGCCGATGACGATATCGCCGGAAGTGATTTCTTCCAGGCCCGCCACCATGCGCAGCAAGGTCGATTTGCCGCAGCCGGACGGGCCAACCATGACAATGAATTCGCCATCGGCGATATCGATCGAAATGCCGTGGATGACATCGACCGTTTTAGGGGCCTTGCCGTAGGTTTTCTTGACGTGCTCTAGATGTACTTTTGCCATATCACTTCTCGGAATCAACCAGCCCTTTAACAAACCATTTTTGCATCAGCACCACCACCAGGCCGGGCGGCAGCATCGCCAGCACCAGAGTGGCCATCACTATATTCCATTCCACCGCCGAATCGCCGCCGACGATCAAGGTCTTGATGCCGATGCCGATCGGATACATGTCTTGATTGGTGGCGATCATCAGCGGCCACAGATACTGGTTCCAGCCGTAGATAAACATGATGACGAACAGCGCGATGATGTTGGTGCGCGACAGCGGCCAGATCACATCCTTGAAAAAGCGCAAGGGGCCGGCGCCGTCGATGCGCGCGGCTTCCGCCAGCTCATCCGGAATGGTCAGGAAGAATTGGCGGAACAGGAAGGTGGCGGTGGCTGAAGCGATCAGCGGTATGGTCAAGCCGGCGTAGGTATTGAGCATGTGGAAATCGGACACCACCTGATAGGTCGGCGTGATGCGTACTTCCACCGGCAGCATCAAGGTCATGAAAATCATCCAGAAGAATAGCGAGCGGCCGGGGAAGCGGAAGTAGGTCATGGCAAACGCTGACAGCATGGAAATCGAGATCTTGCCGATCGCAATCGCCAGCGCTGAAATCAGGCTCACTACAAGCATGCGCGCCACCGGCGGCGCCGAGACGTTACCCGATGAGCCCTTGGTCAACAATGCGCTGTAGTTTTCAACGAAATGGCTGCCCGGCAGCAGCGACAAGGGCGCCGCCGCAGCCTGTTCAGCGGGTTGGGTGCTGCCGACAAAGGCGACATACAGCGGAAAGGCGATGATGATGACGCCCAGGATCAGCACCAGGTGGCTGACCATGTCGAGGATCGGGCGGCGCTCAATCATGGCATTCTTTCGTGATTTGGCTAACAACTCCGTCATCCTCGCGAACGCGGGGATCCAAATTACTGCCCATAATGGATTCCCGCGTTCGCGGGAATGACGCGGCAGGGTTATTCAAGGTTTCCTTCATGCGTACTGGACTTTCTTTTCAACATACTTGAATTGCACCACGGTGAGGACGATGACGATGGTCATCAGTATCACCGACTGCGCGGCGGCGCCGCCCAGATCGCCGCCCTTGAAGCCGTCGGTGAATACCTTGTAGACCAGGATCTCGGTATCCTTGCCGGGGCCGCCCTGAGTGGTGGCTTCGACAATCGCGAAGGTATCGAAAAATGCATAGACGATATTCACCACCAGCAGGAAGAAAGCGGTGGGCGACAGCAGCGGGAAAACGATGGTCCTGAAACGTTTTACCGGCCCCGCGCCGTCGATGGCGGCGGCTTCGATCAGCGATTTCGGTATCGATTGCAGGCCGGCCAGGAAGAACAGGAAGTTGTAGCTGACTTGTTTCCAGACGGCGGCAATCACGATCAATATCATCGCGTGGCGGCCGTTCAAGACATGGTTCCAGTCGATGCCGATGTATTGCAGCCAGTGGGAGACAATCCCAAGCGTCGGGCTCAACATGAACATCCACAGCACCCCGACCACTACCGGCGATACGGCGTAAGGCCAGATCAGGAAGGTTTTATAGATGGCCGCGCCCTTTATCACGCGGTCGGCGAAGGCAGCCAGCACCAGCGACAGGCTAAGTCCGAGCACGGCGACCAGCACCGAGAATAGTGCAGTGGTCTTGAAAGAGCCGAGGTAATTACCGTCAACGAGCAGCGTGCGGAAATTGTCGAACCAGACGAATTCGGAATAGCCGCCGAAGGCGTCCTGCAACAGCATCGACTGATACAGGGCTTGCACCGCCGGCCAGACGAAAAACAATAGGGTGACAATGATCTGCGGCGCGACCAGCGCGTAGGGCAGCCAGGCAGATTTGAAGCGAGCGCGTTTTTCCAAGATGGACTTTCTAACCGGATCGCCCGCGGCTATGCGGGATTCCAGGGTGTGACGGAGTTGCAATTCCCGCAGTGCAGGTGACACTGCGGAGGAAACCAGGTATCAGAATGTTTTAGGGGGGCTCAAAAACCGTAGCCTCAGCTGCGCTGACTTGGCCCAAGGTCGGCAGGAGAAGCGCAGCCGTACGAAAGTACGGTGAGCATCGCAGTGTCGAGATTGGGGCGCGCAGTAGGTTTTCGAGGCTCCCTTTACTTGTTTGTTTTTTCAAACCGTTCCAGCAACAGGTTGCCACGTTCTACCGCGGTGTCCAGCGCTTGTTTCGGCGTGATCTTGCCGGTCCAGACGTTTTCCAGTTCTTCGTCGATGATGGTGCGGATTTGCGGCATGTTGCCGAGGCGGATGCCGCGCGACTTGTCGGTGGTCTTGGTGATCATCTGCTTGACCGGAACATCGGTGCCGGGATTGCGGTCATAGAAGCCGGATTTCCTGGTGATTTCGTAAGCCGCCGTGGTGGTCGGCAGATAGCCGGTTTCCTGATGCCATTTGGCTTGCACTTCCGGTTTCGACAAGAACTTGAAGAACTTGGCGACACCCTTGTATTCTTCGTTCTTCTTGCCGCCCATGACCCACAGCGAAGCGCCGCCTATCATGGTGTTTTGCGGCGCGCCGGCCGCATCGTTGTAGTACGGCAGGGTGGCGATGCCAAACTTGAATTTGGAATTTTTCGCGATATCCGCATAGCTGGACGACGAGCCGGTCAGGATGCCGCATTCGCCGGCATAGAATTTCGAGGTTGCCTCGTCCTTGCGGCCGGCGTAGGTAAAGTAACCTTGCTTGGCCCAGTTCGCCAGATTCTCGATGTGCTTCACATGCAACGGGCTGTTGAACTTCAGGCGCGTGTCGAGACCGTCGAAGCCATTGTTCTTGGAGGCGAATTCGACGTTATGCCAGGTCGAGAACGATTCCAGTTCGACCCATGACTGCCAGGTGGTGGTGTAGCCGCATTTGGCGCCGCTGGCTTTCAGCTTGGCAGCGTCGACCGCGAGTTCCTGCCAGGTGACCGGCGGCTTGTTGGCGTCCAGCCCGGCCTTGGCGAACATGTCCTTGTTATAGAACATCACGGTGGTTGAGCTGTTGAACGGCAGCGACAGCAGGCCGCCGCCTTTCGGCGCCGCGTAATAGCCGCCGATGGCTGGCACATAGGACGCTGGATCGAACGGTTCGCCGGCCAGTTTCATCACCTCCGATACCGGTTTGATCGCGCCTTTGGAGTACATCATGGTGGCGGTGCCGACTTCGAATACTTGCAGGATGTCGGGCGCGTTGCCGGCACGGTAGGCGGCGATCGCAGCCGCCATGGCTTCGTCGTAAGCGCCTTTGTATACCGGCGTTACCTTGTATTCCGATTGGCTCTTGTTGAATTCGTCGGCCAGCCCGTTGACGCGGTCGCCGAGCGCTCCGGCCATGGAATGCCACCAAGATATCTCGGTGGTGGCATGCGCCGAAATGCTCATGGTCGCTAGTGTGCAAGCGATGGCTAGTGCTTTGAATTTCATCAGGGCCCCCGTAAATTTTTTGATGGTAGCGAATTCATATGACGGCCATGTGACAGCTGCGGCCTCGCTATAAAGCCGGATTCTATAGGTGACTTTGCAGGCGGCGCAATGCTTGTTTTCTTATGTGCAATCAAAACTAAGTGCCGGCTTGACGTGTCGCCTGCCATTGTTGCGTAAACATGGGGCTGAGAATAGCCTAATGGGGCTGAGAATAGCCTAAAGTGTAATTTTAATTACCATCGATCCGAGGCGTGTCTCTAGCTTTCATATTGAAAATCGGTGTATTCTCAAAAACCTCCAATCCAGTTCCTTTTCGATCTGTAATTGATGGGAGTGTAAATTTAATTACACAATAAAAATATCAGGAGACACCATGAGCCAAATGCTTACCTGCTGCAATGTTGCCGTTTGCCGGGGGCGTGCATGATTCCGCGCCAGCTGTTCGATCCCGACCATGAAGAGTTCCGTCTAAGCCTGCGCCGCTTCCTGCAAGCCGAAGTCTTGCCGCGCCATGCCGCCTGGGAAGAACAGGGCTTTGTCGACCGCGATATCTGGCAGCGCGCCGGCGAGCTGGGTTTCCTGTGCACCAACATGCCGGAAAACTATGGCGGCTCCGGCGTCGACCGCAAGTTCAGCACCATCGTGCTGGAAGAACTGGCGAGCAGCAACGCCTCGGGCATAGGCTGGCCGCTGCATTCAGACATCGTCGCGCCTTACCTGCTGCGTTATGGCAGCGAAGAATTGAAACAAGCCTGGCTGCCGCAGATGGCCGCCGGCACGGCGATTACCGCGATTGCGATGACCGAGCCGGGCACCGGATCGGATTTGCAGGCGATACAAACCACGGCGCAGGAAGATGGCGACGACTATATCGTCAACGGTTCCAAGATTTTCATCACCAACGGCTATAACAGCGACATGGTGGTGGTCGCGGTCAAGGTCGGCGACAAGATACGCGGCGTCAAGAATGTATCGCTGCTGGTGATCGAAGCCGGCCGGCCTGGTTTCAGCAAGGGCAAGCCGCTGAAGAAGATCGGCATGAAAGCACAGGATACCTGTGAACTTTTCTTTGAAAATGTGCGAGTCCCGAAGAGCAATATCATTGGCCAGGTCGGCGCCGGCTTCAGCATGCTGATGCAAGAACTGGCCTGGGAGCGCCTGCTGATAGCGATCACCTCGGTTGCCAATGCCGAAGCGATGCTCAGCGCCACCATCGAGTACACGCGCGACCGGCAAGCCTTCGGCCGCACGGTGTCGTCGTTTCAGAACACCCGCTTCAAGCTGGCCGAGATGAAAACCGAACTGCAGATTGCCCGCGTGTTTGTCGACCGCTGCGTTGAGCTGGAGGTGCAGGGCGAACTGCGGGTGGATGCGGCCGCCGCCGCCAAATACTGGTGCTCCGACCTGCAAGGAAAAGTGCTGGATCAATGTTTGCAATTGCATGGCGGTTATGGCTTCATGCAAGAGTATCCGATTGCGCGCGCGTACATCGATGCACGCGCCCAGCGCATTTATGGCGGCACCAATGAAATCATGAAAGAGATTATTTCTCGATCAATATGAATGCGGGTTTTTCTATTTTCAATGAATAAAGACATAGCTATGGCAAATGATTCAGCAAGCAAGTTGACAAACGAGTTGCGTTACGACGGCCGCGTCGCCATTGTCACTGGCGCCGGCAACGGTTTGGGACGGGCGCACGCGCTGCTGCTGGGAGCGCGTGGCGCCAAAGTGGTAGTGAACGACCTCGGCGGCGACATTCATGGCGGCGGCAAATCCAGCGCTGCCGCCGACCAGGTAGTGGCAGAGATCAAGGCGGCCGGCGGCAGCGCGGTCGCCAGCTACGATTCGGTGGAAGACGGCGCGCAGATCGTGCAGGCTGCGCTCGATCATTTTGGCCGGGTCGACATCGTGATCAACAATGCCGGCATTTTGCGCGACAGCAGTTTTGTCAAGATGAGCGCGGACGACTGGGATCTGATCTATCGGGTCCACGTGCTGGGCGCTTTCCGCGTCACCCATGCGGCCTGGCCGCATATGCGCAACCAAGGTTATGGCCGCATCATCATGACCACTTCGGCTGCCGGCATCTACGGCAATTTCGGCCAAGCCAATTACAGCATGGCAAAGATGGGTTTGATCGGCATGGCAAATACGCTGGCGATCGAAGGCGCGGCCAAAAACGTCTTGGTCAACACCATCGCGCCGCTGGCCGGCTCGCGTATCTCGGAAACGGTGATGCCGCCGCAGATGCTGGAAGCGCTCAAGCCAGAATATGTGGCGCCGCTGGCGGCGTATTTGTGCCACGAAAGCTCCAAGGAGAATGGCAGTCTGTTCGAGGTTGGCGCCGGTTTTCACGCCAAGCTGCGCTGGGAGCGCACCCGCGGCCGTCATTTCCAGGGCCAGGCCTTCGGTCCCGAGGAGGTGGCGCAGAGATGGCAAGAGATAGTCGATTTCGATGACGCCACCTATCCTCGGAATATAGGCGAATCGTTGATGTCTATCGTGCAGGGCGTCGATTCCTCATTCGGTCAAGGCAAGCCCTGAGCTGCAATGGCTAAACCCGTGGCTAATCCACTTCTGTCCGGCATCCGGGTGCTCGATCTGACCCGTTTGCTGCCCGGACCTTTTTGCAGCTTTTATCTGGCGCAAATGGGGGCCGAGGTCATCAAGCTGGAAGAGCCGCAAGGCGGCGATTATGCGCGCATGTTAGCGCCTGAATTATTTACCCTGGTCAATCGCGGCAAGAAATCGGTCGCGCTGGATTTGCGGCAGCTGGAGGCCGTCGCTGTTTTAAAAAAAATGGTGGCTCAGGCCGACGTCCTGATCGAATCGTTCCGGCCCGGCGTGATGGATAAACTCGGTTGCGGTTATCAGGAATTGAAGTTGATCAATCCGCGCCTGGTTTACGCGGCGCTGACCGGTTACGGCCAGACAGGCCCCTATAAGGACCGCGCCGGGCATGATATGAATTACTGCGCATATGCCGGTTTGCTGGATCAAACCGGCGCCGTCGATGGCGCGCCGGCGCTGTCGAATTTCCAAAGCGCAGACCTGGCCGGCGGCGCCTTGACCTGTGCGCTGGGGATTCTGGCGGCGGTGATAGGCGCACGCGCCTCGGGGCAGGGCAGCATGGTCGACGTCGGCATGCTGGACGGCACGCTGGCGCTGCAGGCGCTGTCGCTGGCCACCATCCGCACTCTGGGCGAGAGCAGGGCGCGTGGCAGCGACATGCTGAGCGGCGCCCTGGCCAACTACAGCATCTATGTCTGCGCCGACGGCAAGCATGTGGCGATGGCGGCCTTGGAGCCTAAATTCTTTCTCAATTTCTGCCAGGCCGTCGGCCGCCCGGATCTGGCGGCCATGCCGTTGGCGCCGGGGCCGGACGGCGCTGTCTTGAGGACGGCTTTAGGCTCATTGTTCAAAACCCGCTCGCGTGACGAATGGGAACTGCTGCTGGCGGATCGCGACTGTTGCGTATCGGGGATTTATACGCCGCAGGAAGCGCTGGACAACCCGCAGGTTAAGGCGCGCGGCCTGATCTGGATGGAGGACGGCAAGCCGGTAGCGGATTTGCCGATCAAGTTCAGCGATGCGCCTGGCGCCGGCGGCGCTTGTCCCGCGCTTGGAGCAGATACTGCTAGCGTATTGGCGCAACTGGGATTGGATCAGGCAGCCGTGGCCGCACTGTCTGCCACTGGCGCGATTTGATATTCGAGGCAGGGTTTCCAATCAGACGTGGAAAATTTGCTACTCATCGGCAGTGGCATGAATCAGCCGGTGATGGCGGTGACTCTCACCGCAGCAGCCCGCAACAAGCCGCGGGCCGAGGTCGAGCAGCAGTTGATCGCCGATATGGCACTGGTCAACGCCACGCTGGAGCCGCATGAAAAGATCGCCAAATGCGTTGTTCTGAAAGACGCCTGGAGCATGACAACGGCTTGATGACGCCGACCATGAAGGTCAAGCGCGGCGCGGTGGAGAAGCGTTACGCCGGATTGATGGAGCAGGAACTGCAGATACGCAACGCGGTCGGATGGGAATGACAAGCTGCTTGCCCATGCCGGTAAACAGCAATATCCATATGGATTTTTTTAAGCAACGAGAGGAAATGAAATGACAGTCAACGACATCATCAAGCTCATGCCGTCAGGCCTGAATACCGTAGCGACGGCGGACATGAAAAGCAGCATTCAATTCGATATCTCTAATCCGATGTATTTGCTGATCGATCACGGCACATGCACCGCACATGACGGCGTGGTCGATGCGCCCGACGTTGCGCTGACCATGGCGGATGAGGATTTGAAAGCGATGCTGAAAGGCGAGCTCAACGGCGCCATGGCGTTCATGAGCGGCAAGCTGAAACTGAAGGGCGACATGATGCTGGCGCAGAGGATTCCTTCCTTGTTCGACGCCAGCAAGATTGCCTGATTTGTTCGTTGCTCTTCATCGGCTGCCGATGAAGAGCAACACCGACATCATTCGAAGTGTTGGCCTTGCTCCGCCATTTTTACCAGTATCGCTGCCGGTGCAAAATAACTGCCGAATTGCTCTGACAGCTGCTGCGCCCGTTTGACAAAATTCGCGACGCCATAGGCATTGATGTATTGCAGCGCTCCGCCTTGGAACGGCGCAAAACCCCAACCGAAAATGCTGCCGATATTGGCGTCGGCGACGGTCAGCACCACCTTCTCCTCATAGCATTTGGCCGCTTCATTGGCCTGTGCAAACATCATGCGTTCGATCAGATCCTTTTGCGGCAGTTGCTCGGCGGCGAGCGGAAAGGCTTGCCGCAAACCGGGCCACAGATGCTTGCTTTGATTTTCGGGGTAATCGTAAAAGCCCTTGCCGTATTTTTTTCCTTTGCGATCCAATTGGGTGACCATTTTTTCCAGTCCGGCATCGGCTGGATGGCCGGCAAAAGGCTTGCCTGCTTCAGCGAAATCCTTGCGGGTCTGTTGCAGGATATGCAGCGACAGCGACAAGCTGACTTCGTCATGCACAGCCAGCGGCCCAACCGGCATGCCGGCCTGCAAGCCGGCCATCTCGATGGCGCGCGGATGCTGGCCTTCCATCAGCAGCTGCAAGCCTTCCATCACGTAAGTGCCAAATACACGCGAGGTGTAGAAACCGCGCGAGTCGTTGACCACGATCGGGGTCTTCTTGATCTGCTGCACGTAATCGAAACCGCGCGCCAGCGTTTGCTGGCTGGTGTGCTGGCCGACGATGATCTCAACCAGCGGCATCTTGTCCACCGGTGAAAAGAAATGCAGGCCGATGAAGTTTTCCGGCCGCACGCTGGCTTGCGCCAGGCCGGTGATCGGCAAGGTCGAGGTGTTCGACGCAAACACCGCGTCCGCGCCGATCAGCGCTTCGGTTTTCCGGGTCACCTCAGCCTTGACCTGACGATCTTCAAAGACCGCCTCGATAATCAGATCGCAGTCGGACAGATCGTCGAAATCCACGGTCGGCTTGATGCGGTTCAGCAGGGTTTCCTTGCCCTCCGCAGTTTGCTGCTTGCGCTTGATCGCCTTGTCGAGCAGCTTGCTGGAATAGTCCTTGCCGTTTTCCGCATTTTCCATGCTGTTATCCAGCAGCGCCACTTGTATGCCGGCCTTGGCCGAGGCATAGGCAATGCCGGCACCCATCATGCCCGCGCCCAGTATCCCAACCTTGCTGACTTTGGACGGTGCAAGGCCTTCCGGGCGCGACTTGCCCTTGTTGATGGCGTTGAGCTGGAACCACAGCGTGCCGATCATGTTCTTGGCGACCGGCGACAAGGCGCAGTTGACGAAGTAGCGCGATTCGATTTCGCAGCCGGTGTCGAAATCGACAATGCCGCCTTCGAATACGCAACTCATGATATTGGTCGCCGCCGGATAATTGCCGTGCGTCTTGACGCTTGCCATGGAGGGCGCGATAGACCATAGCTGGCCGTTGGCCGGGCTGCGTGAATCGCCGCCGGGCCAGCGGAATTTCTTGTCGTCCCATGGCTGCTGCGCTTTGGGATTGGCCAAGCACCAGGCTTTAGCTTTCGCCAGCAGATCCTGTTTATCGCTCGCCAGTTCCTGGATAATTCCTTGCTGCAGCGCTTCTTCAGCACGCAGTTCCTTACCTTCCAACATCAACTGCAGCGCGCTCTGGATGCCAATCATGCGTGGCAAGCGTTGCGTGCCGCCACCGCCCGGCAGCAGGCCGAGCTTGACTTCAGGCAGGCCGAATTTGGCCTTCGGATTATTCATGGCGATGCGGTAATGGCAAGCCAGAGCCAGTTCCAGCCCGCCGCCCAGCGCGGTGCCGTTAAGTGCCGCCACTACTGGCCGGCCGCATTGTTCCAGGCGGCGCAGAAAGCCTTTGAATTCCTGCACCAGATCGAAGGCTGCTTGCGCCTCGGTGATTTGATACAGCTTTTCAATATCGGCGCCGGCGACGAAATCCGCCTTGCCCGAAGTGATGATGACGCCGGCGATGGCGGCATCGGCTTCGATGGCGGCAACGGCTTCCATGAACGGCGCAGTTAGCGCCTCATTCAAAACATTCATCGAATGCCCCGGCATGTCCAGGGTTAAGGTGACGATATTGTCCGCATCTTTTTTGAAATTCACGCTCATGATCTGGCTTTCTTTAAACACGTTCGATGATGGTGGCGATACCCATGCCGCCGCCGACGCAGAGCGAGATCAAGGCAGTCGCCTTGCTGCTCCGTTCCAGTTCGTCGAGCGCGGTGCCGAGGATCATGGCGCCGGTTGCTCCCAGCGGATGGCCCATGGCGATCGAGCCGCCGTTGACATTGACCCGGCTCGGATCGATATCGAGATCGCGGACGGCGCGCATCACAACCGCAGCAAACGCTTCATTGATTTCGAACAGGTCGATATCCTTGGTCGCCATCCCGGCCTTGGCCAGCGCTTTACGCGCGGCCGGAGCGATGCCGGTCAGCATGATGGTCGGTTCCGAGCCGGTGACGGCGGTGGCGACAATCCGGGCACGCGGCTTCAAACCCAGTTTTTCTCCCATCTCCTTGCTGCCCACCAAAACCAGCGCAGCGCCATCGACGATGCCAGAGGAATTACCGGCGTGGTGCACATGGTTGATTTTTTCGACGGTGGTGTATTTGCGCAGCGCCGTCGCATCGAAACCCATCTGGCCGATTTGTTCGAAGGCGGGGTTCAGCGCCGCCAGGTTTTCCAGCGTGGTCTGGGCGCGGATGTATTCGTCGTGATCCAGAATCACCATGCCGTTCAGATCCTTGACTGCGATCAGGGATTTATTGAAGCGGCCTTCGGCACGGGCGCGCGCGGCCTTCTGTTGCGATTGCAGCGCAAAGTTATCGACATCGCTGCGGGAAAAATTTTCCAGCGTCGCGATCAGATCGGCGCCTATGCCTTGCGGCGCAAAGCCGGTGATCTGGTTGACCCGCGGGTCCATGAACCAGGCCCCGCCATCCGAACCCATGGCCCAGCGCGACATGCTTTCGACGCCGCCCGCCACCACCAGTTGCTCCTGGCCAGACATGACTTTCATCGCAGCCAGGTTGACTGACTCCAGGCCCGAAGCGCAAAACCGCGATTGCGTCACGCCCGGCACTGACTGATCCCAGCCGGCATACAGCACCGCAGTGCGGGCAATGTCCGCACCTTGTTCGCCGACCGGCGTCACGCAGCCGAGCACTACATCGTCGACCTGCGAAGTATCAAGGCGGTTGCGTTGTTCCAACGCCTGCAGCAGCTGCGCCAGCAGATTGACCGGCGTCACCTGGTGCAGGCTGCCGTCTTTCTTGCCCTTGCCGCGCGGCGTCCGTACGGAATCGAAAATATAGGCTTCAGTCATAGCGTCTCCGGCTTGTATGTTTTGGTAATTGAAATTACACTTTATATCTGATTTATGCTGATTACCCACTGTAGTTAAAGCAATGACCAGCGTCAATTGGTAATTCACTCTAAACCAAAGCCCGAAACTGCAGGTCGCAATGATCGTAATATTAATTACACATATAACAAAGCCATAAGCAAACCTATGTCATCGGAAAACCAGAAAATCGTATTGGACCGCGCTTTACTCAAGCCCGTGATCAGGCAAAGGATTGAGGATGCGGTACTGGATTTATTTTCAGAGCGCGAATTCCGTAGCGTCGGCTTCGGCGAAATTGCCAGCGCCGCCAGCGTCTCGCTGCAGACCATCTATAAATACTACGGCAGCAAGGAGGCGCTGTTGTTCGCCTGCCTTGAAACCTGGCTCGGCACATTGGCTTCACGCATGCTCGATCACTTGCAGGGCATCGAGAGTTGCCAGGATAAATTGCGCAAGGTGTTCTGGGTGGTGCTGGATTTCTTCGACCGGAATCCCAAGGTAAGCCAACTCATCATGAGTTCGCTGCAGGTCAGCGCATGGGGCCGCGATCGCACTTTCCGGCAGCCGGAAATGATGGAGGTCTTGATGAAAACCCTGACCGACGGCCGGGCGCAAGGCGTGCTGACGGATGAGGTGGATGAGAAAATCCTGCTGGATTATTTCATCGGCATCCTGGAAAGGCTGGTGCATATGCACACCATGCGCGGCGAAACGGAGCCGCTGGCGTTGCAGTCGAATGCGCTGTTCAAGATGTTGTGGCGGGCGATTGCCAGGCCGGAGCAGATTTAGGCAGTCCGGTTCATGGATAAAAAAATAGCGCCGCTGATAAAGCCGGCGCTATTTTTATATGTGACGTCGATAAGTTTTTGCATCCTTATCAACTGCAACAAGTTTGTCTTACGCGAAATTCTTCGAAGCAAATTCCCAATTCGCCAATGCCAAGAATGCTTCCAGGTATTTTG
>NZ_JAGQEG010000093.1 GCF_018305005.1 Collimonas silvisoli | reverse complement strand
CAACAGCGCATTTTGGGCGCTGGCGTTGTCGCCAAAGGCTGCGTAGTCGCGCATGCGGCGGCCCTCGGGATGGCCGGCGTCGCTGATGACATGCCGAGGAACGTTCAATCGCCGCGCCAGCGCGATGCCTTTGGGCAGCGGGCCGGAAACGATCAGCGGCGCGCTGCGTTCGTGCATGGAATGGATATCCAGCAGCAGGTCCACCGTATCGATCAGTGGCAACATGGCGCGGGCACGGCGCAATTCGGAGGAATCGCGCTGCTGGTCGTCAAGCACTTCGCGGGTCCAGACGCGATTCAAATCCTGATCGACAAAACGCGATGCATCCGGTTGCAGCGGATCGAAGCGCTGATACCCCTCGACATTGGCGAAGGACAGTGTCAGCTTGCCGCGCCGCGGCCGCAGACACAGATCCAGCAAAGCCTTGACCACGATCGCGCCGCACACCTCATTGCCATGGGTGAGGGCGTTGATCATTACATGCGGCCCGTCCGCCTGCGCGGAAAAGCTATACGCATACGGGATGCCGGTATTGCCGGCGCTGTAGGGCTGCAGATCGGGAAACTGGATTTCGATCGGATATTCAGGGAAGGCGTTGCTCATGGCTTCGGTCTTCAAAAATAGGATAAAGGTTTACGCAAGGACTGATCGCACTCGGGCCTCAGGCCAGGCCGCCCTGGCATAGGTACTTGGTATGCATGTAGTCATCCAGCCCGTAGCGCGAACCCTCGCGGCCGTAGCCGGATTCCTTGACACCGCCGAACGGCGCTGCCTCGCTGGCCAACGCGCCTTCATTGATGCCGACGATGCCGCTTTCCAGGCTGTTAGAGACGCGCCAGATGCGCGCCGCATCGGCGGCGTAGAAATAGGCGGCCAGGCCGAACGGGGTATCGTTGGCCATCTGTATCGCTTGTTCTTCGCTGTTGAAGCGGAACAGTGGCACCACCGGTCCGAAAGTTTCTTCCTCGAATAACAGCATGTCCGGCGTGGCGTCGCCGAGCACGGTAGGCGCGTAGTAAAACGGTCCGCTGGCAAGCTCGTTGCGCACAGCCGAGCCGCCCGTCAGCAGCGTAGCGCCGCGCGCCAGCGCATCCTGCACATGGCGCGAGATTTTTTCGATGGCGCGGGCGTTGATCATCGGTCCGATCTGGACGCCTTCGGCGCTGCCTGGGCCGACCTTGAGCGCCGCCACGCGGGCCACCAGCTTTTCCGCAAAGGCCCGGTACACCGCATTCTGCACATACACCCGGTTGGGCGATACGCAGGTTTGGCCGCCGTTGCGGAATTTGGCCGCCATCAAGCCGTCGACAGCGGCATCCAGATTGGCGTCGTCGAAGACGATGAACGGCGCATTGCCGCCCAGCTCAAGAGACAGTTTTTTCAAGGTCGAAGCAGAGCCACGCGCCAGATGCTTGCCCACCGGGGTAGAGCCGGTAAAGGTGATCTTGCGCACCCGGCCGTCTTGCAGCCAATCGTCGACCACCAGCGGCGTTTGCGCACGCGAGGCGCTGACGATATTGATGACGCCCGGCGGGAAGCCGGCTTGTTCCGCCAGCCGTACCAGCGCCAGCGCAGTCAGCGGCGTATCTTCGGCCGGTTTGGCCACCACCGTGCAACCGGCGGCCAGCGCCGGCGCGATCTTGCGGGCGATCATCGCCAGCGGAAAATTCCAGGGCGTGATCGCCGCCACCACGCCGACCGCTTCGCGCACCACGCTCATGCGCTTGCCGCGCACCTGATCGGGAATGATGTCGCCGTAGGCGCGCACCGCTTCTTCGGCGAACCACTCGACATACGAAGCGCCGTAGGCAACTTCGCCGCGCGCTTCCGCCAGCGGCTTGCCTTGTTCGCGGGAAATCAGCTTGGCCAGGTCGTCTGTGTTGGCCAGGATCAGCGCATGCCAACGCTTGAGCAAGCGAGCCCGGTCGCGGGCGCTGGTTTGGCGCCAAGGCTCCAACGCCGCAAACGCAGCATCGCTGGCGGCGCGGGCGTCGGCGGCGTCGCCGTCGGCAACTGCGGTGAAATCCTGGCCGCTGGCCGGATCGGCGACGGCAAAACTGGCGCCGCTGTGCGCCGCGCGCCAAGTGCCGCCGATGAAATGTTGCGAGCGCAGCAGCGACGGATTACTTAACAAGAAAGACATGGACGGCTCCAGTAAAGGTATGCAAGAGCAGCCGCTTCAGGCGGCTGCGCTGACTTGACGGGCGATGGCTAGTCCCATTTCGGTGGTGGAAGCCGTACCGCCCAGATCGGCGGTATGCGGCCCGCTTGCCAGCACCGATTTGATCGCGGCGACGATGGCGTCATGCGCCTGCCGGCCGGCACCGCTGCCGTTGGTGAGGAAATCGAGCAGCATGGCGCCGGACCAGATCATCGCCACCGGGTTGGCAATGTTCTTGCCGTAGATATCCGGCGCGGAACCGTGCACCGGTTCAAACAGGGAAGGGAAATTGCGTTCCGGATTCAGGTTGGCCGATGGCGCCAGGCCGATGGTGCCGGTGCATGCCGGTCCCAGGTCGGACAAGATGTCGCCGAACAGATTGGAGGCGACCACGACGTCGAAGCGTTGCGGCTGCAGCACGAAACGCGCGCACAGGATATCGATGTGCTGCTTGTCCCAGGCGACATCGGGGTAGGCGCCGGCAACTTCCGCCGCCCTGGCGTCCCACCAGGGCATGGAAATCGAAATGCCGTTGCTCTTGGTGGCGACGGTGACGTGCTTGCGGGCGCGGCTGCGGGCCAGTTCGAAGGCATACTTGAGCACCCGTTCGGTGCCGCGCCGCGAGAACACCGCCTGCTGCATCACGATCTCATGCGGCGTGCCCTCGTACATGATGCCGCCTACCGATGAGTATTCTCCCTCGGTGTTTTCACGCACGATCATCATGTCGATGTCGCCCGCGCCGCGTCCCGCCAGCGGACTGCGCACGCCTTCGAAAGTCTGGGCCGGACGCAGGTTGATGTACTGATCGAATTCGCGGCGGAATTTCAGCAACGATCCCCATAAGGAAATGTGATCGGGAACGATGGCGGGCCAGCCGACTGCGCCAAAATAAATGCCGAAGCGTTTGGCGGCAGCGCTGAGCACGCGCAGGCCTTCCGGCATGACTTCCTTGCCGATGCCGTCGCCGGCAAGTACGGCGATCTTGTAGGTGGCGCTCATTATTTCCTCTTTCGCTAGTGTTGTCGGCAGGGGGAGCTATATTTAGAGCCGTGTTTGCGGTCATACCCGCCAGTTAATGCAGAACATTATATTCACTCTGTTTGAGAATATAATCTGTGTTTTGTTGAATCATTGTGCACAGATCGTGAATAAAATGCCGACCCCGGAAGACTTGCGCGTATTTATTGCCGTAGTGCGTAAATCGAGCTTTTCGGCTGCCGCCGATGAACTGGGAAGCTCGCCGGCCTATGTCAGCAAACGCATCCGGATTCTGGAGGAGGAGCTGGCAACCCGTTTGTTCCAGCGCACCACCCGCAGCGTGGTGGTGACCGAGGAAGGCGAGCGCGTGTATCACTGGGCGCAGCGGATACTCGACGACATCGATCATTTATTGCAAGAAGTGTCGATCACGCGCCAGATGCCGCGCGGGGCGCTGCGCGTCAGCAGCAGTTTCGGTTTCGGCCGCAATGTGGTGGGGCCGGCGATTTCGCTGCTGCTGGTGCGTTATCCGCAGTTGACGGTGCGCTTTGAAGTGTTCGATCGGCTGGTGGATGTGGCCAGCGAAGGGTTTGATCTGGATGTCCGGGTCGGCGACGAGATTGCGCCGCATCTGATTGCGCGCCGCCTGGCGTCCAACCATCGGGTCTTGTGCGCGGCCCCGGCCTATTTGCAGAAGCGCGGCCAGCCGTTGACGCTCAGCGAACTGGCGCAGCACGATTGCCTGGTGATCAAGGAACGCGATCACCCGTTCGGCGTGTGGAAGTTGCGTGCCGGCAGCGAAGAGCAGACGGTCAAGGTCACCGGGCCGCTCTCGACCAATCACGGGGAAGTGGCGGTGCAATGGGCGATCGACGGCCGCGGCGTGGTGCTGCGCTCGATCTGGGATGTCGGCCAATATCTGCAAACTGGCCAGTTGACAAGGATACTGCCGGCCTACAGTCAGGAAGCCAATGTCTGGGCGGTTTACCCGTCGCGTTTGAGCAACTCGGCCAAGGTGCGGGTTTGCGTCGAGTTCCTGCAGGAGTATTTTGCCAATCTTGATGGCGCCGGCACGCCGTAATAATCATTGGCTCGGCATGGCGCTGGATTGCCTGTTCAGCTTTGCGAGGTGATGAATTTTTCCAGCGGATACTGGCTTTTGATGAATGGCGATTTGATCACGATATAGCTGAAGTATTTTTCGATGTTGAGATGCTGCTCCAGCAGATTTTCGATGATGCTCTGGTAGTGCACCACGCCTTGCGTGACGAACTTCAGCAGATAGTCGTAACCGCCGCTGACCAGATGGCATTCGACAATTTCATCGATGCCGCGGATGCTGGCTTCGAACTTGGCAAAATCCTCGCGGCGGTGATCGGACAAGGTGACTTCAGTGAACACGATCTGGACGTTGCTGAGTTTTTCCAGCTGGATATGGGCGCCGTAACCGGAGATGTAGCCAGCCTTTTCCAGCCGTTTGACGCGGATCAGGCAGGGGCTTGGCGACAAGCCGACCAGATCGGCCAGCGCAACGTTGGTGATGCGGCTGTTTTGCTGCAAATGGCAAAGAATGCGCAAATCGATCCGATCAAGTTTCAAGGCCGCGCTGGTGTTCATCATCGACTCCGTCATCAAACATCTTTTCTAGGCGTGCCCATGGTATCACGCAGTACGCGCTTGCAAGCTGCCGCAATTTTCCATTCCGATCGAAAATTTCCGGACGCGGCAGCCTGCCGCAGCGCCGTCGCGCCCGGATTGTTTGTGCTTACGTTTCAGGCCAGCGCGCTGCGCACATCAGGCTGTTCAAGCACCTCGTCCAGGATCTGCCTGAGACGGCTGAACAGCAGCTCGAATTCGCTGCTGGTATAGCTGAGCGCCGGCGCGAAACCGAGGATGTTGTCACCGAAGGCGCGGAAAATCAGGCCGCGCCGGTAAGCCGCGGCAGCGATCCGTTCCGACAGTTTCAGCGAAGGCGCAAAACGCTGCTTGCTAGCCTTGTCGGCCACCAGCTCCAGCGCCCCCAGCAAGCCACGGCTGCGGGCGTCGCCCACCAGCGGATGCGCCAGCAGCGCACGCAAACCTTGTGCAAAATGCGGTGCCTGAGCGACGCCGTTGGCCAGCAGGCCGCCTTCGTGATACAAGCGCAACACCTCAAGGCCGATGGCGGCGCTGACCGGATGGGCCGAATAGGTCTGGCCATGGCCGACCACCGCTTCTTGCGCGGCGCCGTCGGCGATGGTGTTGTATACCCGGTCCGACATCATCACCGCGCCCATCGGCGCATAGCCGGCGGTTAAACCCTTTGCCATCGTCATCAGATCCGGCTGCACGTCTTCGGCTTCGCAGGCGAATAGCGGGCCGGTGCGGCCAAAACCGGTGATCACTTCATCCACCACAAACAGGATATCCAGTTCGCGGCAGGCATTCTCCATCGCCTTGAGCCAGCCCACCGGCGGCACGATTACGCCGCCCGAGCCCTGGATCGGTTCGCAGAAAAACGCCGCCACGTTATCGGCGCCGAGCTGCGCCACCTTGTCGCGCAGGGCTTGGACAGAAGCCTGGATCAGCGCCGCATCGTCGTTGCCGAGCGGGTTGCGATACGGGTAGGGCGAGGCGATATAGTGCTGGTTCGGCAGCGGTAGGTCGAAGTTCAGATGAAAATTGGACAAGGCAGTCAAGCCGGCGCCGACCGATGACGAACCGTGATAGCCGCGCTCCAGCGAGATGAATTGTTTTTTGAAGGGCTGGCCCAGCGAATTGTAATAGTGGGTGATATAGCGCACCGCGGCATCCACCGCATCCGATCCGCCCAGCGTGAAATACACATGCCGCAGCGAAGCCGGAGTGAGCTCGACCAGCTTCGCCGCCAGCGTAATCGCCGGCTCGGAACCGTAGTGAAAATAACCGGTGGCGTAGGGCAGGCGCGTCATCTGCTCGGCGGCGACGCGCACGATGCTGTCCTGGCCGTAACCGGTATTGACGCACCACAGGCCGGAGAAGGCATCCAGCAATTCATGCCCTTGATGATCGGTGAGATAGGCGCCGCGCGCCGATTGCAGGATGGTGACGCCTTGCTGTTCGTGAGTGCGGAAACTGGTGACGGGATGGATCAGATGATCACGGTCAAGTGCGACGAGGGGAGAATTTTGCATAGTGTTTTCCAAGGAGAGCTGTGGCGTTTTTGGCTGCTGTTGCATCGAAAACTGTGCAACCATGTTACGGCCACCGGCTCAGCGTTAGCTTGCGATATGCATCTCTGAAAACGGCAAGAATTGGGTATTTCAAGTGCGGCGCAACATTTTCTGCGGTCGGCTGGCGGTTGGCTTCAGCGCCGCCATTCTCTACACGAGATTTCGCTACATCCTGCCAGCGTCAATATCCCAGCGACCGGTCGACCAGGCCGATCAGCGGCTGGCCGGATTGATGGCGGCGGATATTGTCGAGCACCACTTCGACTGCGCTGGCCGGTTGCGTCATGCTGGCGATGTGCGGCGTCAGCACAATGTTGGGGTGCTCCCAGAATGGATGGCCGGCCGGCAGCGGCTCGATTTCGCAGACATCCAGCGTGGCGGACGACAACTGGCCGCTGGCGAGCGCTTCCAGCAATGCCGCTTCGTCCAGATGGCCGCCGCGCCCGACATTGATGACGGCGGCGCCGGCGGGCAGGGCGTTGAACAGCTTGCGGTTAAGTATGCCGCGTGTGTGTTGGGTTAGCGGCAGCAGGCAGATCAGGATATCGCTGCGCGCCAGGAACGCCGGCAACGCGTCCTCGCCGGCATAGCAATCGACGCCGTCCAGGGCGTGCGCCGAACGGCTCCAGCCGGCGCAGGGAAAACCGAAGTCGCGCAGCTTGCTCAGCACCGACTGTCCCATGACGCCAAGCCCGAGGACGCCGATGCGGCAGCTTGCCGCGGGCTTGATCGGATGCTCCTGCCAGCGCTGCTCGCGCTGCAGCCGAGCGTATAGATGGCTCTGGCGATGGATCGCCAGCACCGCATGCGTGACGTATTCGACCATGCCGACGGCAATCCCCGGCTCGATCATGCGCACCACCGGAATATCTGGCGGCAGCAAAGAAAAATCGAACTGGTCGATGCCGGCTCCCACCGAAAACACCACTTCGACATTGGGAAACTGGCTTGCCAGGTTTTCCGGCGGCAGCCAGGCGGCCAGATAACGCACCTGCTCGGCGGCGCCGTAATCCGGCCAGCAGTGAAAGGGAATGTCCGGCGCTTGTTCGGCGAACAGGCGCGCCCATTCGGCGCCCCGCACCGGGTCCGCCTTGTATAAGAAACTCATGCCGGTCCTTGAGGATGACGTCTTCGAAATTCGTATTGTGCGCTTAGCCGAGCGCCTGATTGATCAGCGAATACAACTGCAAGCTCGGGTCTTTTTTTGCCGGCTCGCCCTTGAGCATGGCGATCACGGTATCGACCCGGGTCAGCCCGATCTCGCTCAGCCATTCGCTCAGGTCGCTGGCGCCGGGCACGTCGATCCGGACGAATGATCCGGCATAGGTGTTGATCCAGTGGCTGATAAGCGCCTTTGCATGTACCGCATCCGGGGCGACTACCGGCCCGATAACGCGGCCATGGCCGAAGCGCCGCACCAGCGCAAAACCCAGCACCTCGCCGTCACGGTCGATGGCCACGCCTTCGGCCATTTCGCCTAATGCAGCCAGTAATTGGCTGCGGTCCATGCCGGTGGCGCGCGCATCCAGTGCCTGCAATCTGACGCCGTCGTTGACGCCGATCGGCCGGATCCGTTCACCCGCCGGCAGCGCGACCAGCGGCGACTGCAGCGCCGAACCCTGATGCTGATGCAGCTTGCCGGTGGCTGCAAAACCCAGTTTTTCATATAGCGGCTGGCCGGCCGGAGTGGCGTGCAGCATGATATTGCGCGCCCCAAGTTCGAGCAGCAGCCGCTCCATCAATTGCCGCCCCAAACCCAGGCCTGGCTGGGCCGCCTGCACGATCACCATGCCGAGCGAGGCATGGCTGTTTCCGTAACGCCAACACAAGGCGCTGCCGACCAGGGCCGGAGGCTGGCCATCGTCCCGGCGTTCTATCGCAAAACCAGTGCCCAGCTGATAAATGAATTGCCAGTCTTCCAAGCTGTGCGGCCATTTCAACGCCAGCGACAGGCGATGACAAGCAGCCAGATCGGTCTCGTTCAGCGGTCGCAGCGTGAATTGGCTGGCGGTTTGATCTTGCATGGCTTTCTCCTTGTCGATAACGCGCCGGACTCACCGGACTGTGCCGCCCGGGTAGGGCGCAGCAGGATTTTGGTGATTTCTGATGATAGTGAATGATGCCTTGTTTCTTGCAGCAGGATTCCTCCATCTGTTGCGGAATTACGCAATCTTGTTGCGAGCTGGGCTATCGTCTCAGCACAAAATAGGCCGCATTCCGGATTAGCATCGGCACTATGCACAAAACGAATTAGGCGCTCCTTATTTCGCACTTATTTGGCACTTATTTTCCGCTCACCCTCAAGGATATTCCATGCAAGATTTCGCCCCGGATCAGGTTGTCGTTAACAGTGCGCATTTCATCGGCGGCGCTTATGTCGACGGCGGCAGCGATCTGATTGACGTGTTGCGGCCATCCGACGGCCACGTCTACGCCGGCCTGCCGGTGGCCGATGCGGCGCTGGTGGATCGCGCCGTGGAAAACGCCTGGCAAGCATTCAAGAGCAGCAACTGGGCCACCCAGCCACCGCGTGAACGGGCGCGCATCCTGCGCCGCTGGGCCGATCTGATCGAGGCCGATGTTGCCGTGCTGGCGCCGATGGAAGCGCTAGGATCGACTCGCCCGATCCGCGACGCCGCGCAATGGGACGTGCCGTTCACGGCCGAAGGCATCCGTTTTTTTGCAGAATTCGCCGACAAGCACGGCGGCGAAGTTGCTGCGACCCGCAGCGATAATCTGGGCATGACTATCACTGAACCGTATGGCGTGGTAGCAGCGATTGCGCCCTGGAATTTCCCGTTGGTGATGGCGTCATGGAAAATCGGCCCGGCGCTGGCGGCCGGCAACGCCGTGGTCTTAAAGCCTTCTGAAATGACGCCATACAGCGTCCTGCGCCTGGCCGAGCTGGCTATCAAGGCCGGCGTTCCCGCCGGTATTTTCAATGTGATACAAGGCGACGGCCGCATCACCGGCGACAGTCTGTGCCGTCATCCCAAGGTATCAAAAGTCACCTTCACCGGCTCCACCCAGACCGGCGCCGCCATCATGCGCGCCTGTGCCGAAAGCGGCACCAAGCCGGTGACGCTGGAGCTAGGCGGCAAGAGTCCGCAAATCGTATTTGCCGACGCCCCCGATCTGGACAAGGTAGCGCGCATGGTGGCCGCCGCGATTTCCGGCAACGCCGGCCAGGTCTGCGTCGCCGGCTCGCGCCTGATCGTGCAGCGCAGTGCGGCAGAGCAGGTGGTGACAGGTATCGCTCGCGCCTTCGAAGCCTTGAAAGCGGGGCCGACCTGGCACCAGGCAACCACGCTGGCTCCCATCATTTCCAAAGGCCAGGCCGACCGCATCGGCGGCATTGTCAACCGCAGCATCGCCGCCGGTGCGCAACTGGTCACCGGCGGCAAGCTGGCTGCAAGCACCGGCAACGGCTCCTACTACCTACCCACCATTCTGGCCGGTGTCGATAGCGGCATGGAAGCAGTCAACAGTGAAATCTTCGGCCCGGTGCTGACCGTGCAGGTATTCGACGATGACGCTGAAGCACTAGCGCTAGCCGCGCATCCCGATTACGGCCTGGCCGCCGGCGTCCACACCAGCGACATCAGCCGTGCGCTACGCTTCGCCCGCAAGCTGGAAGCCGGTACGGTATGGATCAACCGCTACGGCCGCAGCTCGGATTTTGTGATTCCTACTGGTGGCTACAAGCGCTCCGGCATGGGTAAGGATCTGGGGCGGCAGGCGTTTGAAGCGAATTTGCGGATCAAGAGTGTGTTGATTGATTTTGCTGAGTAGTATTGAGTATGTGCCGTTGCATTTGACGGGCTTTCATCGTTACCTAAAACGTCCACTACTCCGTAGATGCACGCCGGGAGCGGCCCGGCAGCCGCTCACTTTCTTTGCTTCGCCAAAGAAAGTAAGCAAAGAAAGGCGACCGCAAAGCCGTTGCCTTCCCTTCGGTCAGGTCCCCAAATGTGCCGGCTGCCAGTCGGGTGAAGAGACCAACTCGCTACGCTCAAACATGTCTCTTCACAATTCCCGACTGACAGCCGGCACATTTGGCAACGTCTCAATGCGGAATTCACGTCAACGTCAACATCAACAGCAGCAGGTGGCATTTTTTTTGTATTCACACACAGCTGGTTGAGCACATCAATACGCCGCTCAGCCTGTTCCGACAACGAACCGGCAATCGCCATAACCAACTGCGTCAAGTGCTCTGTATCGGAGATATTCAACGTCGGCGGATATGCCGGATCGCCTTCCTCTCGCGTCTGATTGTTGCTGTTGCCGTGAATTCCGCATTGAGACGTTGCCAAATGTGGCGGGTGCCAGTCGGGAATTGTGGGAGGACATGTCTGAGCGTAGCGAGTTGGTCCTCCCACCCGACTGACACCCGCTGCATTTGGGGACCTGACCGAAGGGAAGGCAACGGCTTTGCGGTCGCCTTCTTTTGCTTACTTTTCTTGGCGAAGCAAGAAAGGTGAGTAGCTGCCGGGCTACCCCCGGCGTGTAACCACGGAGTAGCAAACGTTTTAAGTAACTACGCCCGTTCGTCGAATGCTTTGGCATGTACTCCGTGGTCCGTCAATTGGGGTCAGAGTAATTTTCGCAAACATCCGCGAAAAAAAACTGACCCCAATTGACTACGAAGCCTGTCAGCGGAAGTTAATAAACCTGCATTTTTTGCACCGCGTTGGTGAAATTTCATGAAATTTGCCCCGCTATCGCACATTGCTGCACTGCTCGGCAAGCTATGCTGATTGCACCGCCTAAAACACATGTTTCTGTTTCGTGACCCCTGGAAAACAGAAGATTCACAACTTTTTTATATGGTGTAATCATCCCGTGAACAAGAGATCGGCCAACACCAACGCCGAACCCGCAAGTCAGTTTTCGCCGCCGCCGGGCGCTGTTCCGGAAGCTATTACAACCGTTAGAGGACTACCCTAAATGACCATCTTCAGGCCTAAATTCATCACCTTCGACTGCTACGGCACCCTAACCCGCTTCCGCATGGCAGACATGGCAAGAGAAATGTTCGCTGACCGCGTCTCCGCCGAAAACATGCCAATGTTCGTCCGCCAATTCGCCGCCTACCGCCTCGACGAAGTGCTCGATCAATGGAAGCCGTATGAAGAGGTCGTGAAGAATGCAGTAAAACGCACCTGCGCCCGCTGGAACGTACAAACCACCGACGAAGAAGCCGGCAAGTTCTATCAGGCAGTGCCGACCTGGGGCCCGCACGCCGATGTCCCGGAACCGCTGGCACGCGTAGCCAAGGAATTCCCGCTGGTGATTTTCTCGAACGCCTCCGACGACCAGATCCAGCAAAACGTCGACAAGCTCGGCGCGCCATTCCACAAAGTGTTTACGGCACAGCAGGCGCAAGCCTACAAACCGCGCCTGCGCGCCTTTGAATACATGCTGGATAACCTGAACTGCAATCCGGAGGACGTGTTGCACGTCTCGTCCAGCCTGCGCTACGACTTGATGCCGGCCAGCGACATGGGCATCAAGAACAAGGTGTTTGTGGCGCGCGGCCATGAGCCATCGACGCCGCACTACGGTTATACAGAAATCACCGACATCGGCGGCCTGCCTGGCGTAGTCGGTCTGTAAACCGCGTCCCGGCCTAGCGTCCTCTCAGGAACCGCATGAAACTTGCATCTTATTGGCTGGACACGGCGCCCCGGTTTGCCGCCGGCGCCGAGGGCACAGTACCAGAGAAAGCCGATGTGGTCATTGTCGGCGGCGGCTTTACCGGCTTGTCGGCGGCGCTGGCGTTGCGCCGCCGGAACTTGTCGGTGGTGTTGCTGGAAGCGGGGCAGGTGGCCGGCGAAGCTTCCGGCCGCAACGGCGGCCAGTGCAACGGCGGCCTGGCGCACGATTTTTCCGAGCTGGCGGCGCGTATCGGCAAGGACCAGGCGAAAGAGTTGTATCAATCGTTTGTGAGTGCGGTCGATACGGTGGAAAAAATTGTCATCGATGAAAAACTGGATTGCGACTTTAAGCGCTGCGGAAAGTTGAAGGTGGCGGCCAAGCCGGAACACTATGCCAAATTGCAGCAGGTCTACCGCGATCTGATCGATGACGTCGATCCGCAACTGGCCCTGGTTGCGCCGCAAGACATGGCGCAGGAAATCGGCGGCAACGGTTTTTTCGGCGGCTTGTTGCAAAAGACTAGCGCGCAATTGCATGTCGGCAAGTTTGGCGTCGGTCTGGCGCATGCTGCCGCCCGCCATGGCGCGCAGATTTTCGAATCGGCTGCGGTCACCCGGCTGGAGCAGCTATCGGGCCAGGCTTACCGTGTGCATAGCAGCAGAGGCACGGTCGAGGCCAAACAGGTGTTGCTGGCTTGCGGTGGTTGCAGCACCGGCCCGTTTGCGTATTTCCGGCGGCGCCTGGTGCCGGTCGGCAGTTTTATCATCGTCACCGAAGTCTTGCCGCAGGCCTTGCTGGATCAGATCGTGCCGGGCCGGCGTAATTATGTGACGACCAAGAATATCGGCAATTATTTTCGCATCACACCGGACAATCGTTTGCTGTTCGGCGGCCGTGCGCGTTTTGCCATGTCCAATCCGCGCTCGGACCAGAAGAGCGGGGTGCTGCTGCAGGCGGCGATGGTCGAGATGTTTCCGGCATTGCGCGACACCCGCATCGATTATTGCTGGGGCGGCTCGGTCGACATGTCGGCCGATCGTCTGCCGCGTGCCGGCATGCACAAGGATCTGTTCTATTCGCTGGGCTATAGCGGCCATGGAGTGCAGATGGCGGTGCATATGGGCCAGGTCATGGCGGAGGTGATGACAGGCAACCCGCAACGCAATCCATGGCGGGAAATGCCTTGGCCGCCTATTCCCGGCCATTTCGGCAAGCCCTGGTTCTTGCCGCTGGTGGGCGCGTATTACCAGTTGCGCGACAAATTGAGTTGAGCGCTTGTTCGGGGCTTGTTCGGCGCTCGTTCGATCAAACGCCGTTGGCAGCGGCATGTTAATTGCTAGTTCAGTAGTAAAAGCGATGTTGCAATCAGGCTCGGCCAGAGCTGCGGTGGCGATATTAATTTTTGATTTTTTTTGGGCGAGGCTATCATGACAACGAATAAATTCGAGCAGGACAAAGCGGGCGATCAATCCAGTGCCGGAGAGCAACTGGAAAGCGCGCACACCGGTTTTACGCGGCGCGACATGATGCGCACGGTATTGGCCGGCGGCATGATGGTGGGCACTGCCGGCAGCATGCTGGCGGCAGTCGGCAATGTCTACGCGCAGACGCCAAAGCGCGGCGGCAAGATCAAGATCGCAACCCAGTCCAGCTCCACCGCCGACACCCTCGATCCGGCCAAGACTGCGCTCTCCACCGATTACACCCGGGTCCACATGTTCTATAACGGATTGACCTCGCTGGATGCGAAACTGGCGCCGCAAATGGTGCTGGCGGAAGAATTCAATACCTCTGACGCCACGCTGTGGACCATCAAGCTGCGCAGCGGCGTGCACTTCCATGACGGCAAGCCGCTCACCCCGGCCGACGTGGTGTATTCATTGATGCGCCACAAAGACCCGGCTACCGCCTCGAAAGCCAAGGCGATCGCCGATCAGTTCGAATCGGTCAAAGCCAGCGGCCCTAACGAAGTGCAGATCAAGCTGACCGGCCCCAACGCCGATTTGCCGGTGATCCTGGCCACCGCCCAGTTCCTGATCATCAAGGAAGGCACCACCACTTTCACCACGGCCAACGGCACCGGCGCTTTCAAGTGCAAGGAGTTCACGCCCGGCGTGCGCACCGTCGGCGTGCGCAACGAAGAATACTGGAAGTCCGGCAAGCCGTATCTGGATGAAGTCGAACTGTTCGGCATTCCGGACGAAGCGGCGCGCGTCAACGCGCTGCTGTCCGGCGACGTGCACTGGATCAATGAAGTCAATCCGCGTTCGACCCAGCGCGTCAAGTCGACCGCCGGGTACACCGTGCTGGAAACCAAATCCGGCCTCTATACCGACCTGGTAATCCGCCAGGACGTGGCGCCAGGCAAGAGCGCCGATTTCACGCTCGGCATGAAATACCTGATGGACCGCGAACAGATCAAGACCGCCGCCTTCCGCGGCTACGCCGTGATCGGCAACGACCAGCCTATCGATCCGACCAACCGCTTCCATTTCGCCGGCTTGCCGCAGCGTCCGTACGACCCGGACAAGGCCAAGTTCCATTTGCAGAAAGCCGGCGTCATCGGCAGCACCATCCCGCTGGTGGCCACGGTGGCCGCCGCCGGTTCGGTCGACATGGCGCTGCTGATGCAGCAATCGGCGCAGAAGATCGGCCTCAAGCTGGATGTCAAGCGGATGCCGGCTGACGGCTATTGGTCGAATCAGTGGATGAAAGTGCCGCTCGGTTTCGGCAACATCAATCCGCGTCCTAGCGCAGATATTCTGTTCACCCAGTTCTTCAAATCGGACGCCGCATGGAACGAGTCGGGCTGGAAGAATGAACAGTTCGATCAGTTGCTGGTGGCTGCCCGGGCCCAGACCGATATCGCCAAGCGCAAGCAGATGTATGCCGACATGCAGGTGCTGGTGCATGAAAAATGCGGCATCGGGGTGCCGGTGTTTATTGTCAACCTGGAAGGCGTCAGCAGCAAGATCAAAGGCATCCAGCCGATTCCTCTGGGCGCGTTCATGAACTACACCGCCGCCGAATACATCTGGCTGGAAGCCTGAGCCTTCGCTTCAAAAACGCGCAGGGCATGTCTGTCGTTGCATGCCTGCCGCACATTATGCGTGAGAACAACATCCGCCCGGCTGCCACCGCATAGCAAGCTGAGCGCAATGGCAGGGCGGATGTCAGAAAGGAAGATGCGATGAACGGCACGGTCGGACGTCTTATTATCAACCGGCTCGGCCTCGGGATATTGACATTGCTGCTGGTGTCGATCGGGGTCTTTCTGATTACCAATCTGTTGCCCGGCGATGCGGCGCAAGCGGCGCTGGGCCAGGCGGCCACCTCGGAAACCGTCGCCGCGTTGCGCTTGCAGTTCGGCCTGGATCAGCCGGCGCCAGTGCGTTATTTCTATTGGCTGAGCGGGCTGTTGTCCGGCAATCCGGGGATTTCGCTGGTGAACAACATGCCGGTGGCGCAACTGATCGGCGGCCGCCTGCCTAGCTCGCTGCTGCTGGCGGCGGTGACTGCCGCGGTCTCGGTGCCGATTGCACTGACCATCGGGATTACCTCTGCCATGTATCGCGGCTCCCTGTTCGACCGGGTGGTCAGCGTCGGTTCGGTATCGATGATATCGGTGCCCGAATTCCTGGTGGCGACCATCGCCGTGATGATATTCGCGGTCAAGCTGCGCTGGCTGTCGGCGCTTTCGCATACCGCCGATATCGGCTCCATCGGCCAGTTTCTGAAGGCTTACGCGATGCCGGTGCTGACCCTGTGCTGCGTGATAGTCGCGCAGATGTCGCGCATGACGCGTGCCGCGGTCATCGATCAGTTGAGTTCTTCTTACGTCGAGATGGCCGGACTGAAGGGCGCCCGGCCGACCCGCATCGTGCTGACCCATGCGCTGCCGAATGCGATCGGGCCGATTGCCAATGCGGTGGCGCTGAGCCTGTCCTATCTGCTGGGCGGTGTGATCATCGTCGAATCGATTTTCAACTATCCCGGCATCGCCAGCCTGATGATCGACGCCGTCACCACCCGCGACATGCCGCTGGTGCAGGCCTGCGCGATGATTTTCTGTTGCGCCTACCTGCTGCTGGTGCTGGCCGCAGACGTTTGTGCGATCGTCTCCAATCCACGATTGAGAAACCGGTGAATACCATGCCTAACTCCAATGCCGTCGTCGCCGACAATTTGCCGCCAACAGCACCAGCCGCAAAAGCGCGCCGTTTTCCGTTCTCCATCCTCAGTCTGATCGGTCTGTGCATCGTGGCTTTCTGGCTGTTGATGGCAGTGATAGGGCCGACCATTTCACCGTACGACGCCGGCCAGATCGTAGACGCCGACGTCTTCGGCGGCCTCAGCCGCAAACTATGGCTGGGCAGCGATTACCTTGGCCGCGACATGCTCAGCCGGATTCTGTTCGGCACCCGTTACACCATCGGCCTGGCGCTGGCGGCAACGCTCCTGGCTTGCTCGGTCGGCACCGCACTGGCGCTGTGCGCGGCGCTGGCCGGCGGTTGGGTCGACGCCGTCATGAGCCGCACGCTGGATGCGTTGATTTCGATTCCGAGCAAGATGTTTGCGCTGATGATGGTGGCCTCCTTCGGCTCTTCGGCAGAGTTGCTGATCATTACTGCAGCCATCACCTACATGCCAGGCTCCTACCGGATTTCGCGGGCGCTGGCGGTGAATGTGCAAACCATGGAATATGTGCAGGCGGCCCGCGCTCGTGGCGAGGGAGCGTTGTATATCACCTGCGTCGAGATGCTGCCGAACATGATCCGTCCGGTGCTGGCTGACGTCGGCCTGCGCTTCGTGTTTGTGGTGTTGCTGCTGAGCGGCCTGAGTTTTCTCAGCCTGGGGGTGCAGCCGCCGGACGCCGACTGGGGTTCGCTGGTGCGCGAAAACATCGCCGGCCTGGGCGAGGGCGCGCCCGCCGTCATCATGCCGGCGCTGGCGATTGCAACGCTGACCATCGGCGTTAACCTGTTGATCGATAATTTGCGTGGCAAGCGCTCCCGGAAGGATTGATATGAACAAGAACGCCAACGCCAACGACAGTGATCTGGTCAAGGTTTCCGGCCTGCGGGTGGTTGCCACCAAGGACAGCGGCGACGATGTGGTGATCGTCAAGGATGTGGATTTTTCGGTTGCGCGCGGCGAGGTGCTGGCGCTGATCGGTGAATCCGGTTCCGGCAAGACCACCATCGCGCTGTCGCTGCTGGGATATGCCCGCGCCGGCTGCCGCATCGTCGGCGGCAGCATCCGGGTCGGCCAGCGCGAGCTGTTGCAGATGAGCCCGGCCGAGCTGTCGCACATGCGCGGCCGCGACGTTGCCTATATCGCTCAAAGCGCGGCGGCGGCTTTCAATCCGTCGAAGACGCTGATGGACCAGGTGATAGAAAGCGCGCTGATCCACAAGACCATGACACGCGCCCAGGCCGAAGCCAAGGCGGTCGGCCTGTTCCGCTCGCTGGCCTTGCCGGACCCGGAAAACATCGGCAAGCGTTATCCGCATCAGGTCTCGGGCGGCCAGTTGCAGCGCCTGATGGCGGCGATGGCGTTGATTACCGATCCCGAGCTGGTGATCCTGGATGAACCGACCACGGCGCTCGATGTGACAACCCAGATCGAAGTGCTGCGCGCTTTCAAGAAGGTGGTCAAGGAACTCGGCACCACCGCCGTCTATGTCTCGCACGATCTGGCGGTGGTGGCGCAGATGGCTGATCGCATCGTGGTGCTGCGCGACGGCCAGATCCGCGAGGTCGGCAACACCGGCCGGATTCTGACCGCGCCCGAGAACGCCTATACCCAGAGCCTGCTGGCGGCCGCCGCACCGGCAGCGCGTGAACACATTGCGTTGCCGCCGGAGCAGGAACAAGATGTGCCGCTGCTGCGCATACGCGGCTTGATCGCCGGCTACGGCCGGCCGGACAACAAGGGCTTGCCGTCGGTGCGGATTCTGGACGACATCAATCTGACCATACGGCGCGGCACCACTATCGGCATCATCGGCGAATCCGGCTCCGGCAAGACCACGCTGGCGCGCGCGGTGGCCGGCCTGGTAGCGCCGGCGCGCGGCAGTATTGCGCTGGATGGCGAGGCGCTCTCGCCAACCTTGCAAGGCCGCAGCCGCGAGCAGTTCCGGCGCGTGCAGATCGTGTTCCAGAATGCCGATACCGCGCTCAATCCGGCGCATACCATCGGCCGCATGCTGGCGCGGCCGCTGACTTTTTATCATGGACTCAACAACAATGCGCAGCGCAAGCGCATCGCCCAATTGCTGGATCTGGTGCAACTGCCGAGCAGCGTCATCGACCGCTTGCCGGGCGAACTTTCCGGCGGCCAGAAGCAGCGCGCCAACCTGGCGCGGGCGCTGGCGGCCAATCCCGATCTGATCCTGTGCGACGAGGTGACTTCGGCGCTGGATACGGTGGTCGGCGCGGCGATCCTGGATTTGCTGGCGGAACTGCGGCGCGAGCTGAACGTGTCGTACATGTTCATCAGCCATGACATCAGCACCGTGCGCGCCATCTGCGACGACATCGTGGTGCTGTACGCCGGCCGCATGGTCGCCAAGCGGCCGCGTGAAGCGATGATGGCGCCGCCGTATCACCCGTATTCGCATCTGTTGCTATCGTCGGTGCCGGCGCTCAAGCAGGGCTGGCTGGAACAGGTATGCGGCCGCGTGCCGCAGAACCTGCCGGCCATCGGCGAGGTGGCGCCTTCGCCCGATATCTGCGCCTTCTTGCATCGCTGTTCGCTGCGCATCGACGGTACGTGCAATGCGGTGCCGCCGCTGCGGCGTTCGCTGGAGCATGGCGGCGAGATTCTTTGCCATCGTTCCGATGCCGATTTGCAGCGTTTGCAGCAGCCGTTGCTTGCGGTGGAGGGGGTGACGGTATGAACGGTAACAATTCACGCTTTGTGCGGCTCGGCGAGACCGGCCGCGACAAGATCAGCTTCCTGATCAACGACAGGCCGGTAGAAGCGCTGCAGGGCGATACCCTGATGGTGGCGATCTTGAACAATATCGATCATTTGCGCCAGTCTGAATTCGGCGACGGCAAGCGCTCCGGCTTTTGCCTGATGGGGGCTTGCCAGGACTGCTGGGTCTGGACTGCCGCCGGCGGCCGTCTGCGCGCCTGTTCGACGCTGGTCAGCGAAGGCATGGAAATATCAACCCGGCAACCGGAGCTGACATGGCCCAACCTCGTGTAGTGATTGTCGGCGCCGGCCCGGCCGGCGTGCGTTGCGCCGAACAGTTCGTCAAGGCCGGGTTGCGGCCCACCGTAATCGATGAAGGCCGCCGCGACGGCGGCCAGATCTACCGCCGCCAGCCGGAAAATTTCAAACGTCCTTACAGCGCGCTATACGGCACCGAAGCGGGGCGCGCCGAATCGCTGCACCGCAGCTTCGACGCCTTGCGCACCGCGATCGACTACTTGCCGGAGACGCTGGCCTGGAATATCAGCGAAGGCCGGATCCATCTGCTCGGCGGCGGCCGCGCCAGCAGCCTGGCGTATGACATCTTGGTGCTGTGCACCGGCGCCACCGATCGCCTGATGCCGGTCAAGGGCTGGCAGTTCGCCGGCACATACAGCCTCGGCGCGGCCCAGGTGGCGCTGAAATCGCAGGCTTGCTCGGTCGGCCGAGAAGTGGTGTTTCTCGGCAGCGGACCGTTGCTGTATCTGGTTGCGAGCCAATATGTCAAGGCTGGCGCCAAGGTGGCGGCAGTGCTGGATACCTCAAGTTTCAGGCAGCAATTGAGCGCATTGCCGAAATTGATGGCGCGGCCTGCGCTGCTGAGAAAAGGCATGTCGCTGGTGGCCGCTATCAGGCGCGCTGGCGTGCCGGTGCTGAACGGCGTGACGCCGCTGGAAATTATCGGCGATCCGAACCACGGCGTGCAGGCGATCAGCTATCGCAAAGCCAATGGCGACATCGCCAGCCTGTCTTGCGATGCGGTGGCGATGGGCTATCACTTGCGGGCGGAAACCCAGCTGGCCGATCTGGCGCGTTGCGAATTTGCCTTCGATCAGGCTTCGCGTCAGTGGCTGCCGCAAGCAGGTGGCGATGGCCGTAGCTCTGTGCCAGGTGTTTATCTGGCTGGCGACGGCGTGCGGATTCTGGGTGCGGACGGCGCCGAGAACGCCGGCCGCCTGGCGGCGCTGGCGGCGCTTGCCGATTGCGGTCACACGGTGGTGGATGCGGAACTGGCCGCCTTGCGCAAGCAGCAGCTGGCGATGGAACGTTTCCGCCAGGGTTTGCTGCAAGCATTTCCCTGGCCGGCGCAGCAGGCCGCCAGCCTGCCCGATGAGACGATCGTCTGCCGCTGTGAATGCATTACCGCCGGTGAATTGCGGCGTGTGGTGTGCCAGATGGGTGCCGCCGAAGCCAATCGCGCCAAGGCTTTTAGCCGGGTCGGCATGGGCCGCTGCCAAGGCCGCTATTGCGGTCATGCCGGGGCTGAAGTGATTGCAGCGGCGGCCGGCATTCCGATTGCCGAAGTCGGCCGCTTGCGAGCACAGGCGCCGGTCAAGCCGCTGCCGTTCAATCTGGTCGAGGATGCGCCATGAAGGCCCGGCAGGCGGATGTGATTATCGTCGGTGGCGGCATCATGGGCAGCGCCGCCGCATTTTTCCTGCGCCAGCGCGGGCGCTCGGTGATTCTGCTGGAGCGCGGTTTGTTGGGGCAGCAAGCCAGCGGCACCAATTTCGGCAATGTGCGGCGCCAAGGGCGCTTCTTGCCGCAACTGCCGCTGGCCAATCGCTCCCTGGATATCTGGCGCCAGCTGCCGCAACTGATCGGCGAGGATGTGGAGTTTCTGCCATCCGGCCATATCCGCGTCTGCTATGGCCAGGAGCGGGTCGGCATGCTGGAGGAATACGCGGCTGCTGCGCGTACTTACGGCCTCGATCTGGAACTGTTCGCCGGCGCACGGATGCGCGCCCGTTTCCCTTTCCTGGGGCCGGAAGTCGGCGCGGCGTCGTATTCGCCGCTCGACGGTCATGCCAATCCGCGCCTGGCAGCCCCGGCTTTCGGTCGCGCTGCAGCAAGAAACGGTGCGCAGATTGTCGAGAATACCGAAGTGCAGACGATTGAAAAGCAGGGCGAGGATTTTCTCGCCAGCGCCAGCGACGGTCGTCTGTTTAAAGCGCCGGTGCTGCTGGTGGCGGCAGGGGCCTGGGCCGACAAGCTGTGCCTGCAATTCGGCGAACCGGTTGACTTGGTCGCACGCGGCCCGCAAATGGGAGTTACCGAACCTGTGCCTTACGGCTTGAAGACGGTGGTAGGCGTTACTTCGGCGCGCGATGAAGAGATTTTGTATTTCCGTCAAATCCCGCGCGGCAACATCATCTTCGGCGGCGGCGGCCGCGGCCCGGCTTATCCGGATCTGCGGCGCGCCTATGTGATGCCGAAGAATACCTTGAACCAGTTAAGGCAGTTGCAGCGGCTGGCGCCGGCACTGGCGAATTTGAACGTGATCCGGGTCTGGAGCGGCATCGAAAGCTATATGCCGGACGATCTGCCGGTGATGGGACCGAGCGCCCGCGTCAGCGGCCTGCATTATGCCTTCGGCTTTTGCGGGCATGGCTTCCAGCTTGGGCCTGGGGTGGGCGATGTGATGGCGGAACTGATCGATACCGGGCGCACCACAACGCCGATAGAACCGTTTTTGATCAGTCGCTTTTCAAAGCAGGAAGCCGAGCGCGCTAAACCGGCTCAGGCCGAGCGGGACCAGATCTTGCTCAACTTTGAAGAGTGATAGGAGGCAGATATGAATTTCACGCAGGATGGGAGGAGCCCTCCCAAGAATCTGGTTGGCATCGGCGCGGTGGTTCTTCTGCATGTGGCCTTGGTTTATGCGTTGCTTACCGGGCTTGCCCGCAAAGTTGTGGAAGTGATCCAGCAGCCGGTAGAGACCAAGATCATCGAAGAGATCAAGCCGCCGCCACCGCCACCACCGCCGGACAAGCCGGTTCCGCCACCACCGAAATCGGTCGCGCCGCCACCGCCGTTCGTTCCTCCGCCGGAGGTAAAAATACAGGCGCCGCCGCAAGAGAACGTGATTGCAGCCGTCACCAATGTCAAACCACCGACCAACGATTTGCCTACTTCCGTGGCGCAGCCGTCCGCTACCGGTGAAGCAGGTCCTTCGCATACCAGCGCAAAGATTGCCGGCAATTGCGAGAAGCCGGAGTATCCAAGAACATCCTTGCGGAATGAAGAAGAGGGCGTTGTGACAGTCAAGCTGACGATCGGCGCCGACGGCAATGTGGTCGATTCCGCCGTCGAAAAGAGCAGCGGTTTCAGAGACCTGGACCGCGCCACGT
>NZ_JAGQEG010000092.1 GCF_018305005.1 Collimonas silvisoli | reverse complement strand
CAGCGCACGTTTTGTTTTGAACGCATCTCCCAAATCAACTGTTAACAGGCCCTAGGAAGATGTTGATGCAATCAATTGCGTCGTCCCCGCGAACGCGGGGATCCATTTTTAATGCTGCTCGGATTCCCGCATTCGCGGGAATGACGATAGTTTTAAGATTACTTTTTGCTGCCAAAGGGTGATGCAAGCACCGTTGCGCCGGTCGCCGCAGCGCCATTGCCCAAGGCGTCATTGAGGATTTTTGCCAGGCGCACGCCGGCCCGGCTCAATTGCGTGGCGACCACGCTGCGGGCGTTGCTGACATAACTCGCCGGCAGCCTGTATTTGCCGCTGGAATCCGGTGTCGGCAGCTTGCCGTAGACGTCGCTGCGGGCGATATCGAAAGCTTCCAGCGACCAGTCGCGCGGCGTCTGCTGCTGCCATTGCGTGATCTGGGCGCTGCTGATCTTGGCGATCAGTGCCGACGCCACCTGGTTCGGATCGGTCCCCAGCTTATTCACGAAAGCGGTATCCCAGTAAGCATGCAGCTTGCCCGCCGCGATGCCGCTGGCCGATACCGTCTCGTCGTTGCCGCCGCGGTCGCGGGAATCGCTGGAATGCAGCGGCTGATGCATGTCGCCGACGAAGTGCAGCAGGAATTGCAGCGCCAGCAGGCGTTCCGCCGGCGCGGTGTTCGGATCGCGCAATTCCAGGGCGAACTGATCGACTTTATCGACTACGCAATCCTGCGCCACACCGCCGGACGCCGGGGTGCCGGCCGGCAGGCTCGGGTGGCCGAAGCAGGCGGCGTCGATATCGCCGTCGCTGATTTGGGTATCGACAAAATGCCAGGCCGCGGTTTCGCGGTGGGCATTGCGGTACTTGTCGGCCCAGGTGGCCTCGGCCGCGATGTCGGTGGCGGTCAAGCCGCTGTTGTCGGTGGCCAGCATGCTGTCGACCTGGGCGCGCACATCGGCCGTGAGGTAATGATCGGCGATCAGGCCGACCACCATATGGCCTTGATCGCCCCAGGCCAGCGCGTTCGGTGTTGCCAGCATCAAAGGCGCGGCGCAAGCAACGCCGCTGACGAGTGAAAATAACAGCCGACGGTTTAATTTCATGGAAGACTCCATTCATAAAAGAATAAGGGGATAAAAATATTTCTTTTTTGCATTATTTTTCGGAATGTAGTCCTCATTTATTACCGCAGCATGTCATTTGAAAGGCACCTGCCAAGGTTGACAGGTCTCTGTATGAATTCCACTCATGCAAACTTGAGAGTTTGTCGCTTGACCCGGCAGGCCTGAATCGGGACACTAGAACTCATTGCATAAATATCCGTGAGATGCGTTCTTGCCAGAAGAGGCGCTGGCAAGGCGTGCGACGCGTCCAATAGCGAGCTATTGGCAAGGAGCACAACGCGGCCAGCGCCTCTTCTGGCAAGAACCCTTCGGGAACGGGCTATTTGGGCGTATTGCTGCGTTGCGCCGCTTGCCAAGGGAACCACCCTTGGCTGCCCGACGCGCCTTGCACTACCTCCCAAATAGCCGCGTTCGCACTCGCGGATATTTATGCAATGAGTTCTAGATAGTAAGCGCTGCCTCGTTTCGTCTGACAGCCGCATTCTTCTTATTTCGACCATGACCCAACGCCAGAAACTCGTCCTCCCAGGCGGGCACGACAAACTGTTATTGCATTCCTGTTGCGCGCCCTGTTCGGGCGAGGTGATGGAAGCCTTGCTCGCCAGCGAAATCGATTTTTCGATTTATTTCTACAATCCAAACATTCATCCGCAGCGCGAATACGAATTGCGCAAGAATGAAAACATCCGCTTCGCCGAGCAGCACGGCGTGCCGTTTGTCGACGCCGATTACGATCTGGATAACTGGTTTGCTCGCGCCCAAGGCATGGAAAACGAACCGGAGCGCGGCAAACGTTGCACCATGTGTTTCGATATGCGATTTGAACGCGCTGCGCTGTATGCCTACGAACACGGATTCCCGGTGATCAGCAGTTCGCTCGGGATTTCGCGCTGGAAAAACATGGAGCAGATCAACGACTGCGGCGCCCGCGCTGCGGCGCATTATCCCGGCATCACCTATTGGGACCACAACTGGCGCAAGCAGGGCGGATCGGCGCGCATGATTGAAATTTCGAAGCGCGAGAATTTCTACCAGCAGGAATACTGCGGCTGCGTCTACTCCCTGCGCGACAGCAATCGCTGGCGCAAGGAACAGGGGCGCGAACGGATCAAGATTTGCGAGAAGTTTTACGGCCAGGCGGAGGAGTAATGCATACTCATGCAAACAAAGCCGCCGAGCCCTGGCTGGCAGGCACAGCAGATCCGCAAGACAAATCCGGTCCGCTAACATCAGCCGACCGGCTGGCCAGCATGGAAAAATCGCTGGCCGCATTCATGCAAGCGCTGGCGCACGACGATGAAGAGACCGGCGCACCGCATCTGATGAACCAGCATCGCGGCTGCCCTTGCTGCACCGAACGCGGCGAATGAGATTTGCTTGGGTTTCCTAAGACCCGCTAAACCAGTTGTAGCCTTGATCTTCCCAATAGCCGCCGGGGTTTTCATTGGTGACGAAAATGGCGGCGATGTGTTTCGGATTCTTGAAACCCAGCTTGGTCGGCACCCGCAGTTTCAGCGGGTAGCCGTATTCGGTCGGCAAGGGCGACTGGCCAAAATCCAGCGCCAGCATGGTCTGCGGATGCAATGCGGTCGCCATGTCGATGCTGGAGTAATAGCGGTCGGCGCATTTGAAGCCGACATAGCGCGCCGTGGTATCGGCGCCGATATGGGCGAGGAAAGTGCGGAACGGCACGCCGCCCCACTGGCCGATGGCGCTCCAGCCCTCGATGCAGATATGCCGCGTGATCTGCGATACCTGCGGCAAGGCGCGCAGTTGCGCCAGGTTCCAGCTGCGCTTGTCGCGCACCAGGCCGGAGACTTCCAGCTTATAGGTGCCGCCATCGATTTCCGGCGCTGAATCGGCGTCATAGAAAGCGTTGAACGGAAACGGCTGGGTGATCATGCTGGCGGGATATGTCGGCGCCAGATGGCCGGGACGGAACAGCATGGCCTGCACCCGGTCGTTCCAGCGCGACATCGCCCACAACACCTTGTCGACCGTATCGCCATCCTGCAGATTGCAGCCGGACAGCATGGACAAGGCGCCCAGCGACAGGCCGGAACGCAGGAACAGGCGGCGTTGCAGCTGCACCAGTTCCGGCTGCAATTCGCGGTTGCTGGGCAATTCCTGTTTTTTATCTCTCATGTTTGCGGCCCATGTTTCAATTCATTCTTCCGGGCGCGCCCCGTCACCATCGGCAGCAAGGTGCCAGGCACGATCAGCACCAGCGCCAGATGGATCGCCACAAAGCCAACGATGCCGGCCATCGCAATGAAATGCACACGGCGCGCGACTTCGTAACCGCCGAACAGACCGACCAGGCTATCCAGTTGCACCGGTTTCCAGATCGACAGACCGGACACCACCACCAGCACGCCCAGCAGCAGCACGGCCATATACATCAGGCGCTGCACGGCGTTATAGACGCCGGCCTGGTGCGCCAGCTTGAAACTCAGCGCATCTTTCAAATCGCGCAGCAGATCGGCTACGCGCAACGGCAGGAAATGGCGGCGGAAATGGCCGCCCAGCACACCGTAGCCAAGATAGATCAAGCCGTTGACAAGCAGCAACCACATCGCCGCCAGATGCCAGGCAATCGCGCCGCCCAGCCAGCCGCCCAGGGTGGCCCATTTCGGGAAGGTGAAAGCGAACAGCGGCGAGGCGTTATAGATCGCCCAGCCGCTCATCACCATGCAGACGATGGCGAAGGCGTTGATCCAGTGGGTGGCGCGCACCGGCAGCGGATGAATCATGCGCCGTTGCGTGTGCTGCGGTTCAAGAGGATTTTCAGCGGTTGTCATGAGTACGCCTTGTAAAGAATGTGCGCGGGCGGCCAGGCCGCCCGCCCGGCTGCATTACATCGGCGGCACTACGCCATTCTTGCCGACCGCCGCACGCGCCACAACTTCGCTGCCGTCAGCGGCCTTGCTGACAAAAAACACACCGTGAGCGCCAGCCACCAGCAGGCTGCGGTCCCCCTTCTCCATGCTGACGATAGGCACGTCGGCCGGCACCACGATTTTCTTTTCGCCGTCAGGATACTTAACCGTGATAGTGCGGCCGCTGGTCACCACCACATCGCCCACGGTGCCGTTGGTCATGCTGCTTTTCTTGCCGAGGTCCCAGGCGTAATGGCCCTCGCCGACCTTCATGCCGGGCGGGAATACGTGCACTTCCAGCGCCTTCAGGCTGCCGTCGGGCAGCGGCACTGCCGCGGTACCGATGAAGCTATCCGATTTGATATCGCTGATCGCTGCGTGGCTGACCGCGAACAGCATCAGGTCAGGGGCCAGTTTCAGCGTCATTTTCTTGCCGCCCTTGGCGCTGACTTCGAGAGTGTCGGCGTTCACCTTGTCGATGGTGGCGCGCACCCGCACCACCGGTGCAGCAGCTGCAGTAGACTGCGCGACGGCGAGACCGCCGTAGGCCAGCAAAGCGGATGCTGCCAATGCCGGAACCAGCCGGCGCAGAAGTTGTGTAGTTTTCATGGAAACTGTCTCTATGGTTGCTGGGAAGCCCAGTCTAGGCTTGAGGCAGTGTCTTATCGGTGACATATGAATGACAATATTGTCATTCTTCGAGACGATCGAATTGATAGAATGGGCTGTATTTCAACCATGGGATCTGCATGGCAATCCTTGTTATCGAAGACGACCTCAAGACCGGCGACTATCTCAAAAAAGGTTTGCGCGAATCCGGCTATGCGGTCGATCTGGCGCGCAACGGCAGCGACGGCTTGCACATGGCCTTGCACAATCCCTACGATCTGGTGGTGCTGGACGTGATGCTGCCCGGCACCGACGGTTGGAAAATCATGGGCGCCTTGCGCGCCAAGCGCGATTTGCCGGTGATATTCCTGACCGCGCGCGACCACGTCAACGATCGCATACGCGGGCTGGAACTGGGCGCCGACGATTACCTGGTGAAACCGTTTTCCTTCACCGAACTGCTGTTGCGCATCCGCACGCTGTTACGGCGCGGGGTAGTGCGCGAGGCGCATGAGCTGGATTTCTTCCAGGTGGCCGATCTGCAGCTCGATCTGTTGCGCCGCAGGGTCACCCGCCAGGGCGTCGACATCGTCCTCACCAACAAGGAATTCCTGTTGCTGCATCTGCTGGTCAAGCGCAAAGGCGAAGCGCTGTCGCGCACCGTCATCGCATCGGAAGTGTGGGACATGAATTTCGACAGCGACACCAATGTGGTCGATGTCGCCATCAAGCGCCTGCGCGCCAAGATCGACAATCCCTTCGAACCTAAGCTGATACACACGGTGCGCAGCATCGGCTACATGTTTGCCGAGGATCCATGAGAATTTGGCGGATTTGGCGTATGTGGCGCAGCCAGTCGCTGACGGCGCGCGTGACTTTCCTGTTCGCGCTGATCGCCTGCGCGGTCGTGACCAGTCTCGGCATGTACCTGTATTCGTCGACCCGGCAGGCGCTGGAAACCCGCGCCGATTATTCCCTGATCGGCCGGGTCGAACACTTTCGCCGCCTGTTGCACGATCTGTACAACGTCAAGCAGATGGAAGACCGGCCAGCCTTGTTCGAGACCATGCTGGGCAGCGAACAGGATGTGCTGATGTTCGCTTATCCGGGCCAAGCGCCTTTCGTCCGCGTCAATCCCGACAACATGACGGCGCCGTCGATGACGCCGCAAAACCTCAACCAGCCGCTAACGCTGGCGGCGCTGCGCCCGGGTCAACGCACCGACGGCGTGCGGGTGCGCTGGGTCTCGGCGCTGGCCGAGATCGGCAGCGACGGCAGCACGGTGGTGATTACCGGCGCCCATGTGATGACGCAAGAGTCGCACATCCTGGCGCGCTATTACTGGCAAGTGATCGCAGCGGCGGCGGTTTCCGTGCTGCTGACGGCGCTGCTCGGCTTCCTGGTGCTCAAGCGCGGCTTTCTGCCGTTGACGGCGATGGCCGCGCGCGCCGCCGAAGTCAGCCCGACCAATATCGCGATACGTTTGCAGGAAGCCGATGCGCCGCAAGAGTTGCGGCGGCTGGCGGCTTCGTTCAATGCGATGCTGGACCGGCTGGCTGACGGTTATGAACATCTGTCGCAGTTTTCCGCCGATCTGGCGCATGAGATAAGGACCCCGATCGGCGCGCTGATGGGCCAGACTCAGGTGACTTTGGGCCAGGTGCGCAACGCCGCCGAATACCAGCAGGTGCTGGAATCGAATCTGGAAGAGTTACAGCGCCTGAGCCGGATTGTCGAAAACATCCTGTTCCTGGCGCATGCCGATCATGCCGGGCTGGTGGTGGAAAAAGCGCCGCTGGTGCTGGCCGACGAGTTGCACAAGATTGCCGACTATTTTGAAGGCGTGGCCGAAGAACGCGGCATTCGCCTGGAAGTCGACGCCAGCGGCAAGCTGCAGGCCAGCCCGGTCATGTGGCGGCGCGCCGTCAGCAATCTGGTGGTCAATGCGGTGCGCTATGCGGCGCCCGGCAGCACGGTGCGCTTGCGTGCGCGGCAGCAAGCGCAGGGGATGCGGATTGAAGTGGAAAACCAGGGCGATCCGATACCGCAAGAGCAGCTGGATCGGCTGTTCGACCGTTTTTACCGCGGCGACAAATCGCGCAGCGAATACACCGAATCGAATGGCCTCGGCCTGGCCATCGTGCGCGCCATCATGCTGGTGCATGGCGGCAGCGCGGATGTTGCGTGTTCACGCGAAGGGCTGATTTGCTTCAGCCTGGTTTTTCCGGGCGGCGCGGCAGATGCCTGAGCGTGCCTCTCTACCGCGCTGCATCAGAGGGAGCGCTTAGCGTATGCGCGCCATTTCCAGCGCCATGCTCAATTTGCCGAAACGCGCCGTAATATCTTCGAATGCCTTTTGCTTTTGCACCGTGCTCAGTTTGCTGTCGTACATATTGTTGCGCAACAGACCGAACATGGTGAGATCGGCGATCGGCTTCAGCTGGGCGTCGGTGGAGTGCTGGAAGCCGGACAGGTCGAGGATCTTTTGCAGCACGTCGGGTTGGCTGGCGGGATTTTTCGGTTTGCCGTAGGTGACGAAGAAATCTTCGATGCGGGCTTTGGCCGCGGCCGGCAGATCCTTGCGATACAGCAGCGGATCGTTAGGAATCAAGGGCGATGACCAGATCACCCGGACTTTGCTGAATTGCTCCGGCGATTCCTTTTTCAGGCGGTCCAGTTCTTCGGTATTGTTGGTCGCCACATCGACCTGGCCGTCGATTACCGCTTGCAGATTCTTCTTGTGATTGCCGATGGTGATTTTCTTGAACAGCCGCTCCGCGCAGGGCGTCAGCCGAGCAGGGTTTCGCCGGTTTTGCCGTACTTGATGCTGGCTTCCGACGGCATCCAGTTGCCGGTCGTCTCATTGCGGCCTTGCAGCAGGAAGCGCGGTGACTTGGCTGGGATCTGATCCGCCGCCAGCTTGGACAGGTCGCCGATCTTGCCCTTCTTCATGCGATTGACGATCATGCCCAATTGGGTATCGGCAAAATCGCGCAGCATGTCGTAATCGCCATCGCTATCGCCGGCGACGAAGATCGGTCCGTAGCCCTTGGCCGCCACCAGTTCCTGCTTGATGACTTCGGTTTTTCCCGGTCCCCAGTTGAGCGGCCAGCCAGCCTTGTACTTGTTGACGAATGCGCCGTTGGCGGTTTCCAGGCGCAGGCCGAGCACATGTTCGCGCTTGACGTTGTAGCCGTATTTGGGCGTCGTCGCAAACACTGCCACCACGTCTTCCAGCGAGGCCGAGCTGACGTAGACGTCGATCCCGCTTTGCTGGAAGGCGTCCATCAAGGTTGCAATCTCGGTGCACAAGCGAATCCCGTGGAAATGCGTCACGTTGACGATGCCTGCCTTGCCCGGCAGCGCCGCCGGGCTGGTGTACTTGGTCTTGACCAAGCCCAGGCCGAGGTTGTGATCGTTGGACGCCTCGGCCAGTTGCTGCACTTCCGCTACCGACATATTGGTGAAGAAATAAATCACCCACGGATAACCGACGTTGACGCCGTAGGTTTCGTTGACGGCTTCGTACAGGTAATACAGCTTGGCGCGGAAATCCTGGAACTGGGTGGTCTCGCGGATCTCTTCCAGTTTTTTGTTGCCCTTTAATTTTTCGTAGTTGTCGTACAGGTATTGATAGTCGTCATCGATGTCGGCGCAGATGTCTTCCAGCTCGACGGCCTTGCCGGCGGCGTTCTTGAAACTGGCGGCAAACGGCCCGGCCGGGACATTCTGGCGGATGATGGCGCCCAGTTCTTGCGGGCTCAGCTTGAACGACAGGGTATTGATCTGGTACATGAGCAACGCCTCTTCGGTATCGTTCATGATGCTGGTGTTATCCCAGTCGAATACCGCGTAAGGGCGGCGCCTGGGGTTGTAGCCGGCGCTGCTCTTGCCGTTGCGCGCCAGCAGCGCTTGCAGTTGCCGGTGATTGCGTTCGCCCCATTTGGCGCGGTCCAGCGACAGGCCGGCGCTCTTGCTGTCCTTGGCCAGCAGCTCCGTCGGCAGCGCCGTCGCCGCCAGCCCTGCCGCCAGGCCGCCGGTCAGCAGCGTGCGGCGTTTTTGCAGCATGGTTTTATCTTCCGGTTTTTTTACGCTTTTCATGGATACGGCCTCCCTGTGCCAGTTGAATTGTTTTGTCGCGCCCTGCTTCATACGTTTGTGCGCTGCACGAGCAGCCGAATACACTAGCATATTTCTAATTGGAAACATATATGAAAGATAAAGGAAAAACTCTATCCAGTGCGCGCGAGACGCATCCCGGCTGCTACCGAGACCGCCGTTTTTTGCTATGCTGACGATTCCGTCGGGCAAGATGGATTGCCACGGCCAGTGAGTGATCCAAACATTTGCGAGGCGCTGCTGATGAAGTCATCGGAAAGTCCAGATGTGAATCATTGTCTTGAAATTGGGGCGCCAGATGGCTTTGGGCGACACTCTCATGTCGCTTGACGCCGCCGGCATGGCCGATGTGCTGATCGTCGGCGCCGGGCCGGCCGGTTCGCATCTGGCTTACCTGTTGGCAGAGCAGGGTTTGCAGGTGACCATCATCGACAAGCAGGCTTTTCCGCGCGCCAAGGTATGCGGCGGCGGTTTGTCGCGCAAGGCGATGGACTTGCTCGGTTTCGATCTGGGGCCGGCGCTGCACCAGACAATCGGCGCCGCCATTCTCAATTACCGCAACCGCGACGCCATCATCAGGGAAATGCAACCGGCGGCGGCGTGCACCGTGGTCCGTAGCGAGTTCGACAAACTGCTGCTCGATCGCGCTTGCGCCAAGGGCGCGCGTTTTCTGGCCGAAACCGCGTTTGTCGATGCCACGGAGACGGCAGATGCAGTCAGCGTCATCACCAGCCGCGGTGTCTTGCGCTGCCGTTTGTTGCTGGCTGCCGATGGCGCCGCCAGCGCCGTGCGCAACAAACTGTTCGGCAAGGATCTGGTGGCTTACGTGCCGGCCATGGAAGCCATGCTGTGGCCGGCGGAAGGGATGCTGGAGCGCTTCGGTGCGCGCGCCCTGTTCGATTTCGACGGCATGCCAGGCGGCTACGGCTGGATCTTTCCCAAGCGCGATCATTTTAATGTGGGTGTGTACTCACCGTTCGGCGGCGCCTCGCTGCGCCGGCATCTGGACCGTTTCACGGCGGCATACGCCAGCTTGCAGCAGCCGCTGCGGGTTGAATACCAGGGCTACATCATCCCGCTGGAAAACCGCCGCAAGCTGTTTCAGCGCGGCCGGGTCTGGCTGCTGGGCGACGCGGCTGGCCTCGCCGAAGCCTTGTTCGGCGAAGGGATTTATTTTGCGCTGAAGAGCGCCAGCATCGCCGCCCGGGCGATTGCGGCAGATGGTGCCGGTTGCTTGATACGCGCCGATTCCGCGTTATACAGCCAGCTGCTGCGCCGCGAACTGCTGCCTGAATTGCGCGCCGCCGCCTGGATGGCGCGCCTGATCTATCGGTTTCCGAAACTGGCTTTTTCTCATCTGGTGCTGAACCAGCGCATCAACCATGATTTCGCCGGTTTGATCAGCGGCCAGATGGGCTACCGCCATTGCCTGTTCAAAACCGCAGTCGGCTTTCCGCGCTGGCTGCTGCCGAGCAAGGCGCCGGAGCGCGGAGTCAAGAGTTCCTATTAAGCGAGTAGAAACCCGAGCTGAAAAACGAGGTGAACCAGCCGCATTAAAAACCAGGCAAGCGCAGACTTTCCAGATCGCCGGCTTCGGCCCGTTCGTGACCGAGCAGCCAGGCTTTGCGTTCCAGGCCCCCGGCAAAACCGGTCAGCTTGCCATTGGCGCCCACCACGCGGTGGCAGGGGACGATGATGGCGATCGGATTGGTGGCGTTGGCGCTGCCTACCGCACGTGCGGCGCCAGGGTGTTCGCCCAGTTGCAAGGCGAGCTTGCCGTAGGTGGTCATCCGCGCCGGCGGAATCTGGCGCAATGCGGCCCATACGCGGTGCTGGAAATCGGTGCCGTTGGTGGCGACCTGGATATCTTTCAGCGCATCCAGTTCGCCCGCGAAATAACGTTGCAGGGCCGGCTCGGCGCTGGATGGAGAAGTGGCGTCGCTCAGGTTGTAATGGCCGTAGTGCGTCGTCAACAGGCTGCGCATGCGTGTTTCGTAATCGTCGAAATCCAGTGCGCGCACGCGATCCTGGGTATCGGTGACCAGCAGGATGACGCCGATGGGCGATGCGATCCGATGCAGAAATAAATTCATGGTGGTAATCTCGTCAGATAGTAGAGCGCAGTTTATCGGCAGCGGCAGTTCCATGCACTCCGCTGCTTGCTCTCAAATTCGGAAAACGATAGTGTAAAGGCGAAGTCATCTTTGTTTTTTATATTTCGCTGTCTATAGTAAGGAAGCGTAAGGAAGCCGCGATATAGCGTCATGGCAACTAGCGCAGCATCAGCCTCAACCCTTTTGGAGAAATCGCAATGATTAGCCTTCAGGTGAATGGCCTTAACGTAGAAGTCGACGTCGCGGAAGATACGCCCTTGTTGTGGGTGCTGCGCGAAAATCTCAAATTGACCGGCAGCAAATTCGGCTGCGGCATCGCCGCCTGCGGTGCTTGCACCGTGCATGTGGGCGGCAACGCGGTGCGCTCCTGTTCCTATCCTGTATCGGCAGTCGGCCAGCAGCCGGTGACCACCATCGAAGCGGTCGCCGCCGATCCGGTCGGCAAGGCGGTGCAAGCGGCCTGGATCAAACACGATGTGCCGCAATGCGGCTATTGCCAAAGCGGGCAAGTGATGACCGCGGTGGATTTCCTCAAAAAGAAACGCCATCCGAGCGAGGCCGAAGTGGTCGCCGCCATGGGCGGCAATCTGTGCCGCTGCGGCGCCTACCAGCGCATCAAGGCGGCGGTGCTGGATGCCTCTACATCGTTGACATAAGGATGCCATCATGTCCACCGAACCCCTGGCGGCAAATCCAATGCCGCTGAAAAAATCGCGCCGGGAATTCCTGAAAGCCTCCGCCGTCAGCGGCGCCGGGCTGGTTCTCGGTTTCTTTATTCCAGGCTTGGGACGGGTCGCCGGCGCCCAGGCTGCCGCCGCTAAAATCTATCAGCCGAACGCCTTCTTGCGGGTCGGGCCGGACAATAGCGTGGTGGTGCAGGTGTCCAAAGTGGATATCGGCCAAGGCACCATGACCGCGCTGCCGATGCTGCTGGCCGAGGAACTGGATTGCGACTGGGCCAATGTGCGGGCCGAACTGGCGAAGGGCGAAGACGTATTCCGCGATCCCGCATACGGCATGCAGATGGTCGGCGGCTCTACCAGCATCGCCCACACTTTCCAGCAATACCGCGAGGTCGGCGCGCGCGCCCGCAGCATGCTGGTGGCCGCCGCCGCCAGCCAATGGAAGGTCGATCCGGCCAAATGCAAAACCGCGGCGGGCGTCATCACCGGCCCGCGCGGCCAGCGCCTGACTTACGGTGCGGTAGCCAATGCGGCGATGGCGCTGCCGGTGCCGGACAAGGTGCGGCTGAAAGATCCCAAGCAGTTCACCATCATCGGCAAGGCGACGCCGCGGCTGGATACACTCGCCAAGTCCAGCGGCCAGCAGAAATTCGGCATCGACGTCGATCTGCCCGGCATGAAAGTAGCGATGCTGGCCAGGGCCGTGCCGTGGGGCGCCAAGATCGCCAAGCTGGACGACAGCGCGGCCAAGGCGATACCCGGCGTGCGCAAGATCTTCACGATTCCCGGCATCCGCGGCGGCCAGAGCGTGGTGGTGGTGGCAGACGGCTACTGGATCGCCAAGAAAGCCCGCGATGCGCTCAACATCGAGTGGGATGTGAGCGGGGTGGAGCAAGTCAGCTCGGAACAGCTGTTCGCAACTTACCGCGAAGCGGTGATGAAACCCGGCACGCCGGCGGCCAAAGCAGATGTCTCCGCTTTAGCCGCTGCGCCCAAGATCATCGACGCCATTTTCGAGTTTCCCTATCTGGCGCATACGCCGATGGAGCCGCTCAACATGACCGTGCATTTCACCGGCGAGGCTTGCACCGTGTGGGCGGGTTCGCAGTTCCAGTCGATGGACCGGCAGGCGATAGCCAAGGTGCTGGCGATCCCCGTCGGCAAGGTCGAGTTCAACACCATGATGGCGGGCGGCGGGTTCGGCCGGCGCGCCATGCCGGAATCCGAGAATGCGGTGGAGGCGGCGTATGTGGCCAAGGCCATGCGCGGCACGCCGGTCAAGATCATGTATTCGCGCGAGGACGATATCAAGAGCGGCTATTACCGGCCGATGCATGTGCACCGGGTCCGCATCGGTTACGACCGGCGCGGCAAGATCGCGGCCTGGGAGCACGTGATTGCCGGCCAGTCGATCCTGACCGGCAGCCCGTTCGAATCGTTCATGGTCAAGGACGGCGTCGACGGCACCATGACCGAAGGCGTGCTGGAGTCGCACTATGCGATTCCGAACCTGGCGCTATCGGTGCACAACATGAAGGTCAACGTGCCGGTGCTGTGGTATCGCTCGGTGGGCCATGGCCACAACGCCTTTGTCATGGAAACCCTGGTCGACGAAATCGCCAGATCGGTAGGGCGCGATCCGGTCGAGTACAGAAGCAGCCTGTTCGACAAGTCGGCCGGCCGCAGCAGGCTGGCGCTGCAACTGGCGGTGGCCCGCTCCGGCTACGGCAAACGCAAGCTGCCTGCCGGCCAGGCCTGGGGCGTCGCCGTGCATCACGGCTTCAACACCTCGGTGGCCTATGTGGTGGAAGTCTCGTTGCACGAAGGCCGGCCGCAGGTGCATCGGGTGACCGCCGGGGTCCATTGCAATATGGCGATCAACCCGCGCACCATCGAAGCGCAAATCCAGGGCGGCGCGGTGTTCGGCTTATCCGCCACCTTGCCCGGCAATCAGATCACGTTGAAAAACGGCGTGGTGCAGCAATCCAATTTTTCCGATTACACGCCGGCGTTTATGGGCAGTTGCCCGGTGGTCGACGTGCATCTGGTGCCCAGCGCCGATACCCCGACCGGCGTCGGCGAGCCGCCGGTGCCGCCGATTGCGCCGGCCATTGCTAACGCCGTTGCTGCGCTGACCGGCAAGCGTTTGCGCAAGTTGCCGTTCGATGCGATATCGACATGATCCGAGGGGGCTGAGGGTTTGTGCTTTTCGTTGTTGATCCTGGCCCCATAGTCACAGGCATAGTCATAGTCGCTGTGCGCCATTAGCCGGGGTGCGAAGAAACGATAAATTGTTCGAAGCCTGCGTTCGCGTCCAGCGGCATCTCTTCGCTCTTGCAAGCCTGGCAACCGCCGATGCCCATGAGAATAGCAATTTTTGGGCTTGGCACTGCGATGAAGGCAACGACTACACCGGGCTGGGGCTCAGTATCTTTCGACCAGGCACCAATTTCAAACAAAGATGCAGACCCCCGCGGCGTTGCAACGCCCGCCACAGAGGGTGCTGCGCGAGCAACACCCCGCCCCGCCCCGCAATCGCCGTTAAGCGGCCTGCGCTCATGGTCGGCAACGACGCCTGGTGAAGCAACGGCGACAAGCCGTGGATCGGCCAGCAGCGCGAAGCGCCGGGCGCCGCCGGGCAAGCCTGCATCATCCATACTATCCGGCCAGCGGCCGGCACGGCTGCTCACCCGGACAGACGCGCTGGCCGCAATGGCAAGCGCGCCTGACATCCGCGAGCGGATTGCCGACATGAAAGGCTATCTCGCGGACTTGCACGTCGCCTATGCGGCGAAGGTCGAACTGCGGCCATCGAAGAACCGCGATGCACAATTTTTGGATCTGCTGGTTGCGGTGGAAAATGCGCGTGATCCCACGCTCAATTTAAGCTCTCATGCCATCGACTACAAGCGTCTCAGCAAGGGAGACGATCCCTCCGCAGCCATTGATCTCGCGCGTCGACTGGTTGCCGGGATGCACAAGCCCGATGCCTGGCACGCCATCGTCAGCATGAACGGGTTCGAGGTCGCGCTCTCGGCAAAGCATGACCCGAAGCGGCCCATGCATGTGTCGCTCGTCGTTGTAAGCAGCGCGCACGAGGAACCAAGAGATTGGAAGATGGTCGCAAGTACGCTCGTCGATCACCTGAACGAAGCGTTGGACGAAGCCGGCAAGCCGCGCCAGGCGAAGGTTCTGGTCGATTACCTGAATACCTCACTTCAGAAGACCAATGAAGGCAGCGCCATTTTCGCGATCGCGGCCGCAAGAGAAATGCCCGGAGACCCCGGCATCGACCAGCTACACGAGGATGCGCTGACCCAGGCAGCCGTTGAACCCAGGGATTTTACCGTGCACGAGCACAGCGGCGACAAGCTCCTCGGGCCGCGCTTCTTCAAGCACATGACGCTGAAATCCAGTATGGATGCACTGCTGAAGGCGCGTCCCGGTCTGAAAGACGAGCCGATCAATAAACAGCAGCAGACGCTGGGTGAACGGCAAAGGGATCATCTTGTCGAGCACAAACCGTCCTCCCACCTTTCTCTTCCTTTTACTTACAGCGGCTCTTACGAAAAGAAGCGTCTCAACATGTACGAGCAGGCGATACGGCATATCGCAACCGTGGCAGCCCCTGCAATCGTTGCTGCGCAGGTCAAGGAAATGGGGGCTTACCTGCACGATCTGCGGCGCGCTTACAAGGGAAAGGCCGCACTGCCGGCGCCGCGCGATGCCGAGTTCCTCGACTTGCTCGTCGCCGTAGAAAATGCGATGGACCCGCAACTGCGCCTGTCCGCACATAAGATAGACGTGCCGAAGCTCGCGGAACGGAATAGCGCTGCAATAGCGGATTTATCGGGTTTCCTTGCAGAAGGCGTGCGCAACGGCGCCGGCTGGCAAGCGACACTCGATTTCGACGGTCATCATGCCGCGCTTTCCGCCCGCCACAATCCGGCAAACACCGCGCATGTCTCCATTGCGGTACTCAATGGCACAGGATCGCCGTTGCCGCGCGAGCACTGGCAAAACCTGTCCCTTGTGCTCGATCAACGCTTGCAGCAGATATTGCATGACACTGGCGATACCCGCCCAAGCAAGCTTTGGGTGACGTATTTCAGCAGCCCGGCCCTTGCTCCAGACAGCGCGCTGTCCACGCTGCTGGCGGCTATCGGCATGAAAGATGACCCGCGCGTGGCGCAATTGCATAGCGAAGCACTGGTTCAAGTCGCAAAAGAACCCGGCACTGCCGCCTTGCTCTATCTGAAGGACGAGGGCGATCCGCTGATCGAACCAGCAGAGGATGGCGACGATGATCTGCTGATCGACCAAATTGAGATGTACCGCGCTGCAATCGGCCATTTCGAGCGTTCGCTGGCGTCGAACTCCTGATCTTGGATATCGCGTCCCGGACAAGCCCGCTGTAGCAGATCGGTGCAGGTGCAACGGAGGGTTAGGCCTCACGCCCCGCTAGCGCCAAGGAGGCGCCCAGCCCCAGCATTGTGACGCCTGACACCTTGGTGAGTAGCCGAGCGCGGGCGGCGCGCGCGATGCCTGACTTGAGTAAGCGATCAGCCGCGAAAACCGCGATGACGTCGACCGCCGTGTTAAGGGTGACGCAAATGCTTCCAAGTATCACCAACTGCGGGGCCAAGGGTTCGCCTGGCAAGACAAACTGAGACAGAAACGCCAGAAAGAAAAGCGCGGTCTTGACGTTTAACGCCTCAACAATGATTCCCTCGCACAGTGAACGGCGCGCTCCCTGAGATGTAACGGGCTCCACCGTGAGCGCCTGATCCTTGCGCAGAAGCAGGCGCATGCCCATGTAGACGAGATAGGCGGCGCCAAGGTACTTGACCAGGTTGTAGGCCACGGCGGACTGGGCAACTATCAGGGACAGGCCGAGCGCCGCCGCGAAAACGTGGAGCATGCCGCCGATCCCGGTGCCGAAGCACGAGGCCAAGCCTTCTGCGCGGCCGCCGGCGACCGTACGGGCGACGACGTAAGCGATGCCCGGACCAGGGGTGACGGCAAGGACCACGGCGGCGATAACGAAGGCAGGGAATGACATGGCGTTGGTGTCTTTCAGGTGAGGGCCAGCGTCGGCTGACCTGCGAGGTCTAACGGCAAAGAGGTAGAAAATTCATGCCGGCTTGGCGTCAGCACAAGCCAGCATGGCATCGCCGATCAACCGATCGCCTTGGGCCTTGAGCGTCTCGCCGGCGCCGCGGATGTCACGAACTTCCTTGTTCTGGCTCAGTTTTGACTTGCCGACAAGGCGCGTGATTTCAATCTCCAGACCCACGATGGCCATAAGCATCGTGTCGATGTCCTCCTTGGCGCTGTCCGTCATCTTCCATGGCGCCGGCTGCGACGCTTCATGGGTGCGGGTCAGGCGGGCAACCACGCCGCGCACGAAGCGCTCGTCGTCGCGGATGGTGATGCGTCCGTAGGCATGGGCCACCATGTAATTCCAGGTGGGTACCTGCTTGTGGAACTCGTGCTTGGACGGATACCAAGTGGGCGAAACATACGCATCGGCGGCCCGAAACACCACCAGTACCTCGTCGCCGTCGGATACATCCTTCCACACCGGGTTGGCGCGCGCCACATGGGCATGCAGCACGCCCATCTCGCCCTGCCGGGGATCGAGTTCGAAAGGAATATGGTTGGCATCTAGCCCACTTGCGCCATGCGTGATCAGTATTCCAAAAGGATGTTGCTGGATGAGGTCGTACAGCACTTCTGTACGAGACTCATCGAAATGGGTGGGTACATACATATCGCTTCTCCCGGTCTTAACCCTGATTGAAACGCTCATGCCTTTGCAGGCAGTGCTGACGCGTTATCCGACATGGATTATGGCTATTTTCTGGATTACTATGTAGGTCCACAATTAATCAATTTCAGTAGGCCAGAATCGTATGCCACGACGTCCCCAGGCTGTGGAATTGCCGCCCATTAGCGGCTTGGACCGTACCAGCGGGCATCTTGCCCGCCAATTGACGCACGCTCTGCGCGAGGCAATACGTAGCGGCAACTTGAAGCCTGGCGATCTTCTGCCTTCGACCCGTCAGCTAGCCGGCGCGCTCGATATCGCGCGCGGCACCGTCCTGGAGGCGTACGAACAACTGATCGCCGAGGGATTTCTCGATGCACAACCAAGGGCGGGCACTCGAGTTGCTTCCGCGTTGGCCCAATCGCAGTCCGCTGCCAGCGCTTCGCAAAAGCCGGCGGCAAACGCGACGCCCGCTTCACTTCCGGCGCCCGCAGCCGCCTTCGCCAAAGTCGCGGAGCAATTCAAGCCGCTCCCGCCGGTACCCTTTGCCGTTTCCGTTCCCACCGGCCCGGCAGCGCCCGATGAAACGTGGCGACGACTCGGCAACCGCATCCGCGCCCGAGGACCAGGCGCGCCCTCGGGCTATGACGATCCGCAAGGCGTCAAGGCCCTGCGGGAAGCCGTGGCTGAGTACGTGCGGAGGTCGCGCTCGGTGCAGTGCAGCGCTGAACAAGTCATCATCACGACGGGAACCCAGCAAGGGTTGTACGTCGCCTGCCAAGTGCTGCTGGGCGCCACCGACATCGCGTGGGTGGAAGACCCCGCCTATCGGGGCATTACGGGAATTCTCGAAAACACAGGGCGGCAGGGTCGCATGGTGCGCGTTCCAGTTGACGATGCCGGCATCGACGTCGACGCCGGCGTGGCAATGGCAAACGATGCGCGCGCTGCATTCGTCACGCCTTCGCATCAATATCCGTTGGGAATGCCGATGAGCATGGGGCGCAGGAATGCGCTGCTGGCTTGGGCGCGGAAGAACGGCGCCTGGATCGTAGAGGACGACTACGACAGCGAACTGCGCTATGCCGGCCATCCGTTTCCTTCACTGCAGGGGCTGGCGCCGGATCGCGTGGTCTACCTTGGCACCTTCAGCAAGATCCTGTTTCCGTCGCTGCGCCTTGGCTATGCCATCGTTCCTGACGCTTTGGTCCCCGCCTTCTGCGGTGCGCGCGTACTGATGGACAGACATACGCCAAGCGCCGACCAGCACGTCCTCGCCGCTTTCATCACCGAAGGTCATCTGGATCGGCATATCCGGCGCATTCGCGGTGTGTACGCTGACCGGCGAAGCCAGCTGGTAGGCATGCTCGATCGATGGATTCCCAAGGATCTTGGATGGCTGCAGCCAAGCGATCAGGGCATGCACCTGGTGCTTTGGCTGGCGCGCGGTATCGATGACGTCCTGCTGGCGTCACGCGCCGTGGAGGCTGGAGTCGCCGTGCGTGCAGTGTCTCCAATGTATTCGGAGGGCAATGGCCGCTCCGGACTCGTCCTCGGTTTAGGTGGATTCAGCAACGCGCAGATGGAGGCGGCCGTTCGGATCCTTGCTGCCATCATCATGTCGATGAGAAAGACCAAGCCGCGCATGCAGACTACTTCGTGAAGGCTTCTTCCACGCAGCTTCAGTGCCGGGACAGTCTGGGCAGTTGCCCGGTGGTCGACCTGCTCATGTGCTCATAGCCGCTGCGTAAATCATGCCGACTTCGACGGCTGCCCATACCCGGCGTCGATCACCAATTCGCTGCCGCTGGTAAAGCGGCTGGCGTCCGACACCAGATACAAAACCGCCGCCGCGACATCGGTAGCGGAACCCTTGCCCGCGAGCATTTGCATCTCAGCCCTGTCGGTCAATTCCTGGGTCAGGTCGCCCTGCTCGCGCTTGGCCGCCGCCAGCGCGGGCGGGCGCGCCAAGCCGGGGTGGATGGAATTGACGCGGATGTTGCACGAGGCGTAGCGCATCGCATTCAGGTTAGCCATGCGCAGCGCCGCTTTCGCTGCATGATCGGCCGCATCCTGCCGCTCGCCAGCCATGCAGCACAAGGACAGCACATTGACGATGGAACCGCCGCCGGCCCGCACCATGGCGGTCAGTACATGCTTGCTGCACGAGATGCTGCCGCCGACATTGGCCTGCATCGCCCTCTCCCATTGCCGCAGCGGCAGACCTTCCGCGTAGGGATTGTCGGCATCGACGCCGGCGCTGTTGATCAGGATATCGATGCGGCCGAAATGCGCCTCGACCGCAGCCACCACCCTTTGCACCGCAGCGCCGTCGCTGACATCCAGTTTCCAGAATTTCGCCTTGCCCCGTCCGCTACTGAGCAGGCCGGCGACGGCGCGCCCCTCGCCCTCGCGCACATCCAGAATCGCCAGACGCGCCCCGGCGGCGGACAGCGCGCAAGCGATATGCAGCGCCATGCCGCGTGCTGCACCGGTGATCAGGGCGACTTTGTTTTTGAGGGGGAAGTAATTTGAAAGTTGATTCATTGTGACTACCCTATTTGGCAATTCGATGAAACGAGTTTATCTCTTTCTAAATTAGCAATCACTTGATAAAATATTTAGTAAATACTAAAGCGGAGGAACCGGGTAGGAGTTCGCTGAAAATCATTGAGATAAATGATTCGAGTCAGACTTTGTCCGTAAAACAAAAAAGCGATAAAGAAAACGATGAGTTGGATGACTTGATTGAGCTAGCTGTTTTGTATAGAAAGGCGGGCAATGCGGCGAGGGTCAGCTAATGAAATATGCCCGTGCCCTTGAAGGCAGCGCAAAACGCAAGAGTGACGACGCAGAATGACAAGGTGAGGTACTCAAACTTGAACGAAATTTTTGTACTGTCCCCTCCCAGCCTGAAAGCCGGTGTGGTTTTCTTTATTTTGGCTTTTTTAATTCCAGTCGGCGTATTGGGTTTTGCCTTTGTATTTTCCGGAACAGGTGTCCCGGTTCGAACAGCTACGTTGATCTTGATTGCAGCACTAATACCATTCATCGCAATATCTTGGAGTGCCTTCTCACGAAGGTCGCTAGAAATCAATAGCCATGAAATTATTGTGAAGGCGGCTTTTTATACTACGCGAATTAGTCGTAGCGACATCAGATCTGACGCACGGGTGGTAGATCTGGGAAACCAATCGGCAATAAATATTGCTTCGAGAGTAAATGGCATTGGCCTTCCCGGATATCAGGCCGGGTGGTTTTCACTTAAAAATGGCAGGGGAGTTTTTTGTTCGGTAACCGACAAAACAGCTTTATATATACCAACAACTAAAAACTTTGACCTCATCCTGAGCTTACCCAATTCAAACAAGGTGTTAGATCGATTAAAGAATGCTCAATGATGATCGAATCGATAGGTGTGTAACTGTAGTTTCGAGTAACGTCCCTGTCGGAAAGATTTTACGAGCATTTTATGCATGGTAGGCAGGAGGAACTCGTGGATTGCAGGCGTCTTCCGCCGTTGCGTCATTCCCGCGAACGCGGGAATCCATTTTCACCGCCATACTCAGCAACCTGGATTCCCGCGTTCGCGGGAATGACGGGGCTGCCATATGGGGGAATTGCTCCTAACTGAACGGCATTACACTCAATGGTGTCCAGTTGAATTCTGGTTGAATGAATTTCACTCGGCGACAAACGTAACGCTCTCGATCAAGCCATCAAGCAGACGGTCCGGATCATAAGTCACCGTTTCATCGAGTTCTGTGTCTGTGAGCGCTGTTGGATTGGTGTTCGTGGTCATGTGGGTTCCTTGTAGTAAGCGAGGGACGGCTGTTCAGTTATATGCCATTATTCGCAACGCTAAGGAATACCCCCTCCGGAATACTAGCGTTACGAATCGCAATTAAATTTTCATCACGAGGACTCATGATGAAATCTTTTACGTAATATCCTTCAACGTAGCGACTTTCCAGCGAAATGTCATCGCAGCACCATCTGTCAGGATCGACCCCAATTGCATTAAATTTCGAGTTGAACGGAAACAACCTATATTCGTGCCAAAACTGACTATCCACGTCAAAACGCCAATAGTTCAAATCCGCTATACGCTCGCCATTCAAGCAGAGCCACCAACCGAAAATTCGACCAAAATCTGTTCTTTGGTGCGAACTATCAAGGGCCTTTTTTCGATGAAACATCACAGCCCTCATCACCGGGTGAAGCAACAGGAACAGGTACTTTCCAATTCTTTTCGTACTTATCTGCCGTTTTTTCACAAATTACCCAGACACTTTTGTTAGAAAGCCCGCGGTCTTTTGGTGCCCACATTGTTTTGAGGGGAACGATGCATCTCGACACCACAAATTTTAAATTGGGATCACCGGCCTCCCACCTAGTGTGATTTTTTTCATTCTCCTGTTTTACAAATTTTCTCGCCTCCTCGCGTATCTCATAAAGGCCATGATTGGTAGCATTGGTATGAGCGTCTTCGATGCCGCGATAGAAGTCTTGAGAAAAACACGGAAACGAAAATAAGGAGAGAGAAATGAACAGCAATTGGAAACTGTTATTCAATGGTGACTGTACCGACATATTTTCCGTCCTTGTCCGTTCGATTGGCGATTAAATAAAGGTACAGAGGATTCCACATCTTAAGCTCGTACATTGTTACGCAGCCCTCAGATAAATGCCCCACATGCACAAAATTACTGTTCTGGGTCGCGGGATTTTCAATTGGGAACCAAACAGTATCGTGCTTTAAATCTGGATATCCGCCGGGCCTGGTACGATAAAAGCCCGTCATTCCTTGATCTTTGGGATAGTCTGGGGCCAGAATCTTAAATGTACCTCTTGGCAACGGCTTGGATTGGAGCGTTTGATGATAGTTCGGGCTTAGCTTGTTTTCCTCATAAAACGGAACATCTGAATCTAACGTAATCGTCGCTGTCTGTCCGTTAAAGGTTAACGTAGCCCATAGCTGATTCAGCACTCTTCCATCATTTCTTACAACCGAAGCCATCGGTTTGCGCCCAATGATTT
>NZ_JAGQEG010000091.1 GCF_018305005.1 Collimonas silvisoli | reverse complement strand
AGCGCACGTTTTGGTTGGAACCCTTCGGGAACGGCTGCAGGCGTCGCATGCCGTTGTTGCAGCTCCTTCCCGTGGCACCGCCACGTCGCGTCGCTGCGCCTAGGCACGCAACGCCTGCCGCGCGTTCGCATTCCCAAATCATATGTCAACACGCCCTCGGCCTTGGCCACTTCTCATCGAAAACCGGCAGGCAAGTTAAAATATCGGATTAACCGAGGAATTTATGACTGACGTTTGGAAACCCTCTGTCACAGTTGCCGCGATCATAGAGCGCGACGGCCGCTTCTTGCTGATTGAAGAAGCGACCAGTGACGGCATCCGCATCAACCAGCCAGCCGGCCATCTCGATCCCAACGAGTCGCTGCTGCAGGCGGTCGTGCGCGAAACGCTGGAAGAAACGGCGCACGATTTCACTCCTACCGCGCTGGTTGGCATGTATATGGCGCGTTATATTTCGGCACGTACCGGCAAAGCGGTCACTTACTTGCGTTTCGCTTTCTGCGGCGACCTCGGCGCCCGCCACGATCAGGCGCTCGATCACGGCATCTTGCGCACCCTGTGGATGTCGCGCGACGAACTGGCGGCTTGCCCGGAACGCCACCGCAGTCCGCAAGTGTTGCTGTGCATCGACGATTATCTGCGCGGCCAGCGCGCACCGTTAGCCATGCTGAATACCCATCCAAGCGCCTATCAGGTGGCCCATGTCTAATAAAAAACGCGTGGTCATCGGCATGTCGGGCGGGGTCGACTCCTCGGTTTCTGCCTGGATGCTGAAACAGCAAGGTTATGAAGTCATCGGCCTGTTCATGAAGAATTGGGAAGACGACGACGATTCCGAATACTGCTCGACCCGGCAGGATTGGATCGATGCGGTCAGCGTCGCCGATGTGATTGGGGTCGATATCGAAGCAGTGAATTTTGCCGCCGAGTACAAAGACCGGGTATTCGCCGAATTCCTGCGCGAGTATCAGGCTGGGCGCACCCCCAATCCGGACGTGCTGTGCAATGCCGAAATCAAGTTCAAGGCTTTCCTCGATCACGCCATGAAGCTGGGCGCCGACCTGATCGCCACCGGCCATTACGCCCGCGTGCGGCAAGCCGCTTCGGGCCGCTTCGAGTTGTTGAAAGCGGTCGACGCCAGCAAGGATCAAAGCTATTTCCTGCATCGCCTGAACCAGTCGCAATTGTCGCGGACCTTGTTCCCGCTGGGTGAAATCGAGAAAACCGAGGTGCGCAAGATCGCCGAGCAGATCCAGTTGCCGAATGCCAAAAAGAAAGATTCGACCGGCATCTGCTTTATCGGCGAACGGCCATTCCGCGAATTCCTGAATCGTTATCTGTCCTACCAGCCCGGGCCGATGAAGACTCCGGGCGGCGACGTGGTGGGCGAACATGTAGGCTTGAGTTTTTACACGCTAGGCCAGCGCAAGGGCATCGGCCTGGGCGGCATGAAGACGCACAAGAATGCCGGCGGCGATAGCGATCCCTGGTATGTCGCCAGGAAAGATGTAGAAAACAACACTTTGTACATTGTTCAGGGGCACGATCACCCATGGCTGCTGTCGTCGACGCTGCAAGCCGGCCAACTCAGCTGGGTTGCCGGTGAAGCGCCGGACAGCGGCCGCTTGTCGGCCAAGACGCGCTATCGGCAAGCTGATATGGCTTGTGCCTTTGACAGTCTGTTGCTGCCTGAAGCGGAGAATTTCACGCTCAAATTCACCGATCCGCAATGGGCCGTCACTCCCGGCCAATCTGCCGTGCTGTATGACGGCGATGTCTGCCTCGGCGGCGGCATTATCGAGTCGTCAGGCAACGCTGCCTGATATGGTTTTTTGCATCTTCATGATGCAAAACCGGCTCTACTCCGGCTGGTCGCCCTGACCAGCCGCTCACCTACAGCAGCTCGTCTAAGCTTTATCAAAGCTTGTTTTGTTGCGGCTCAACAACAATATTTCCTTTTAGTTCCCATTAATTATTTCTATTTTAGGAACAGTTAATTTCCGATATGACCATTTATTGTTGATCGTGGAATCTCTACACTGAGCTTCATCGATGGGCGCAACACACAAGCAAGATCAACAACGCAAGTGCGCCGCTCACCGAGGCAGGATCCGACGGGCTGCAATTCCGCCTGTTCCGCCGAGCCCGGTGCCATCAACCTCTTGGAGAAAAACATGAATGCCAAACAATTTATCGCAGGTCTCGCAATCTTAGCTGTCGCTGGCAGCGCCATGGCTGTTACCCCATATCCACCTGAAACACCGTTCGTCTCGACTAAATCGCGTGCCGATGTCCAGGCCGAACTGGTGCAAGCACAGAAAGACGGTTCGCTGGCCGTGGCCCGCAACTCCTATCCTACTGTCGCTGCCGCAGGCAAGCCGGTCAGCCGCGCTGAAATCGTGAGCCAGATCAACAAGCCAGAACCGTCGGTCTATAGCGGCAACTAAGCTGTAAAAAAAACATCTGATGCGACACTGACTCTGCGAGTTTTCGGAGTTACGCAAAACGCCAGCAATGCTGGCGTTTTGCTATTATTCAGTCATATCCTCGTTCGCCGCCAGACTCGGGGCTGAACAAGGCGCACGCGCCCCAGCCAATAAACGTTCAGACCTCTCAAGTCATCATAATTCGGGTTCACATGCGGTTATATATCCCCTCCAAGCCTTATCCTTCGGCCAAGCTGTTGCTGACGTGCTCCTTGGCACTCGCTTTAAGCGCCTGCGCTGATTTTTCAGGCATAAGCCCGCAATCCAAATTAGCGGATGGCAATTCGCTGTCTGCCGGCGCGGAACTGACAAGCATCGCCAACACCGCATGGCCGACCAGCGCCTGGTGGCAAAGTTATCGCGATCCGCAGCTTGATACCCTGGTGCAACAAGCGATTGCCGACAGCCCCAACCTGAAGATCGCCCAGGCCCGTATCCGCCAGGCTTCGTCATTGGCCGGCGTGGCTCGTGCCGCTACCTTGCCCAAGGTTGGCGCCGAAGCTAGCAGCACCCGCGGTTTGTACTCAACCGAATACATCTTTCCGCCGCCGCTGGGCGGCAGCTGGAACTGGGACAACGAATTTACCGTCAAGGCCAGTTACGATCTCGACCTGTGGGACAAGGATCGCAGTGCGCTCGAATCGGCGCTCGATACGGTCCATGTCAGCGCCGCCGAAGCCCGCAGCGCCCAGTTGAATCTGGAAGTGGCCGTGGTGCGCGGCTATCTGCAATTGGCGACCCAATACGCACTGCGCGATATCGCCAGCTCGACGCTGACACAGCAAACTTCGATCGCCAGCATCGCCCAACGGAAACTGACTGCCGGCCTCGGCACCAAGCTGGAACTCAGCCAGGCCGAAACCGCGTTGCCGGAAGCGCGCGCCGACATCGAAAAAATCGACGAAAACATCGCCTTGCTGCGTAACCAGATTGCCGCCTTGAGCGGTAAAGGCCCCGGCAGCGGCGATGCGATTCAGCGGCCGCAACTGGCGGCTCGTCTGGTCGGCGCTGACAACAGCGCGCCACTCGCCGTCGGCTTGCCCGACAATGTGCCGGCGCATCTGATCGGCCGCCGTCCGGACGTGATTGCGCAACGCTGGCGGGTCGAAGCCATGGACAAGAATATCGATGCCGCCAAGGCGGCCTTTTATCCGGATATCAATATCTCCGCCTTCATCGGCTTGCAAGCGCTCGGCTTTACCCATTTCCTGAGTTCAGCCGCGAGCGTGCGCGGCGCCGGGCCGGCAATTTCGCTGCCGATTTTTGAGGGCGGCCGCCTGCGCGCCAATCTCGGTGCCCAAACCGCCGCACTCGATGCTGCGATCGAAAGCTACAACAACACCCTGGTGCAGGCGCTGCAAAGCGTAGCCGACCAGATCATCAAATTGAAATCGCTGCAACAGCAGCGCGGACAGTCGGAACAGGCGCTGGCGCTGGCAACGCAATCCTACGATCTGGCCAAGCGCGGCTACCAGGCCGGCCTGACCGCCAATATCAATGTGATTCAAACCCAACTGGTCTTGCTGCAGCAACAGCAACATGTGACGCAAATCCGTGCCGGTTATCTGGATAGCTGGGCGCAGCTGATGCAGGCGCTGGGCGGCGGCCTGGGCGACGATTTGCCGCAGCCGGCAAGCACGGGTGCGGCAGAAATTGCGGCAGAAAAATAAGCGACGCCGACCATGAGCGACATTGCAAGCAGCCGGAATCGCTGGCTGGATCATTTAAAACATGCGGCCGTCACCTGGGTGGAAGGCCACGGCCAGGATTTGCTGTACATCAGCAAAATCCTGCTGGCGACGATGCTGGCGCTGGGCCTGTCCTTATTATTCGACCTGTCCAAGCCAGGCACCGCGATGGTCACCGTCATCATCGTGCTGCAACCGCGCAGCGGCCTGGTGCTGGCCAAAGGCTTCTATCGTTTTATCGGCACCTCGGTCGGGGTCGTCATGTCGATCATCCTGGCCGCCTCGTTTTCGCAGCAACCAGTCTTGTTCCTGGTTGCCGGCGCCTGCTGGGTCGCCCTCTGCACTGCCGGCTCGACCGTATTCCGCAATTTTCAATCGTATGCCTTCGTGCTGGCCGGCTATACTCTGGTGATCGTCGGCTTGCCGGCGGCGCTGCAGCCGGATCAGGCTTTCGATATCGCCATGACGCGTCTGAGCGAAGTGATGCTGGGCTTGCTGTGCGCCGGGATAGTCAGCGATGTGCTGTTCCCCAAACACTTGTCCGACGTCTTGCTGCTGACTGCACGCAAGCGCTTCGCCGATTTCAAGACATTCATAGCACTGGACGACGTTAGCGCCGACTCGCGGCCAGTGCGGGAGCGCATGGTGTTGCGCTTTATAGGCGAAGTCGTTTCGCTTGAAGCCTTGCGCACCTCATCGGTATTTGAAAGCGCTGCCGGCCATCAGCAAAGCCTGCGGCTAAGGCAGTTAAATAACGCCTTCATGACCGCCTCCACCACCTTTCACTCGCTCGACCAGCTGTTCGGCCGCCTGCAAACCAAGGGCAAACTAAGCACGCTCAATGCCTTGTTGATGGAGTACAAAGCGATCGTGCGCGCGCTCTCCAGCCACGATCGCACGCTGCTGGCGCAGGTGCGCGGCGGGCTGCCGCAACGCCTGATCGCCTTGCGCCGCGGCCTGGCTGCCAGCAGCGAGAGCGGCAGCAGCAATCTGCTCGATTTCGACTCGGCCACCGAGTTGCTGGCCAGATTTGCCGACGAACTGCAGGTCTACGCAAGAATCCATGCAGTCGTGATCCAGACCGAGATACATAAACCGGACGAAGCTCATCTGATCGCGCATTATGTCGCACGCACCGACCCGACGCTGGTCGTGACCTCGGCATTGCGCGCGGCGATCGGCTTTGGCGTATCGTCGCTATTCTGGATACAATCCGGCTGGGTTTCCGGCACCGACGCCGTCGTCATGGCAACCGTCGTCAGCGCCCTGTTTGCGGCAGCTCCCTCCCCCGCCAAGATAGTCAAGCAGTTCATCATCGGCGCCGCGCTAGGCGGATTTTTCGGTTTCCTGTCGGTGTATTACCTGCAATCGCAAGCCGAAAATTTCACCATGCTGTGCCTCTCGCTGGCGCCGTTCATCCTGATCGGCGCCTGGCTCAGCACCACCAGGAAGTATGCCGGCATCGGCACCGGCATATTGCTGTTCTTCCTGTCCTACGCCAACATCAGCAGCAACTATCAGTTCGACATGCCGGTGCTGCTCAACGGCATGACCGGCGGCTTGACCGGGGTTGCCATCGCCTGGGTCATGTATCAAATCATCGATCCATCCGATAGCAGCTGGATCAAACGCCGACTGGCGCGGGCGTTAAGACGTCAGGTGGTAGAGGCTTGCAACCGGCCGTTACCCGGATTGCCGGCCCGCTTCGAAAGCGGCACGCGCGATTTGCTGTCGCGCTTTGCGATTACCCACTCGCTGGATAATCCGGATGACCGCGATGTCATGACCTGGCTATTGTCCGTACTGGAAATCGGCCGCGCCGTACTCCAGTTGCGGCAGGAAACACTGAGTGTCACAGATGCTGCGGCGCAGAGCAAAATCGAACAATGCATACGCAACATCGCCTATCTTTTTGCGCGCCCCAGCCAACCCCGCTTGCGTGCTGCGCTGGACGCCGTGCTGGCGGCGATCGCCGTTTGCGACAAGCTGCCGCCCGTGCTCGCCAACCTGCATCTGATGCGCGGCGCCATGCTGGAACGCGTTACCGTGCTGACTCCCGCAGAAACCTCACCTATCACTTCGGAGACTTGATTATGCCGCGCGAATTCGCACTATTCGATGCGCTCATTCCGACCTTGCTGTTGGTATTTATCGGTTGTCTGTTTTTACAGATGGCAATCGATTGGGCGTTCACCCGCCTGGGTTTGTTTCGTTATGTCTGGCATCCAAACCTGTTCCGGATTGCCCTGTTCTTTTGTATTTTCGGTGGTGCCGGGCTGTGGTTGCACGCAGTTTAATTTGCCATAAAAATTTGTTCTAAGGTCGACATGAAATCATCAACCATTTTAAAAACCCTGCTGCAGGTAGCGATCACGCTGATTGTGGTGCTGATCGCCTTCCTGCTGGCGCGCGCATTGTGGGAGCGCTACATGAATACGCCCTGGACCCGCGATGGCCGTGTGCGCGCCGACGTCATCAGCGTCGCCGCCGATGTCTCCGGCATCGTGGTCGCGGTGCCGGTAGCCGACAACAGCTATGTCCGCAAAGGCGATCTGCTGATGAAGATCGATCCGGCGCGCTATACGCTGGCGCTGGCCCAAGCCGAGGCGGTGGTAGCCGAACGCCGCATCGGCCTGAGCACCAAACAGCGCGATGCGGCACGCCGCGCCAAACTGGATGGCGATCTGGTTTCCAATGAAAACCGCGAGAATTCCAGCGCCGACGCCTCCGCCGCCCAGGCCATGTATCAAGCGGCACTGGCGGCGCGCAACAGCGCCAAGCTGAACCTGGACCGCACTGAAGTGCGGGCCACGGTGGACGGCTGGATCACCAACCTCAACGTCCATGCCGGCGACTTCGCTCAAGCCGGCAGCCCCAAGCTGGCGGTGCTTGATGCCCATTCATTCTGGGTGTACGGCTATTTCGAAGAAAACAAACTGCCCTTGATGAAAGTCGGCGACGCCGTCGACATGCGCCTGCTCGGCAGCGAGCAGATCATCGACGGCCATATCGACAGCATCTCGCGCGGCATTACCGACCGCGATAACGCACTTGGCAGCTACGGCCTGGCCAATGTGAATCCGAGCTTCAACTGGGTCCGGCTGGCACAGCGCGTGCCGGTACGCATCCATATCGATAAAGTGCCGGATGGCATAACGCTGGCGGCAGGCATGACTTGTACCGTGATTGTCAAACCGGGACAACGGTCGGCGGCAACGACACAGCAATAATCGAGGCAGACCGGATGCAGCGGCATGCGCTCCGTAGCCCGTTAAATCGGTGCCCCCATTTAACTACAGTAGGTGACTGCGCCATCCCAGCGAGCGATATTTAACATAGAATCAACGTCAATTACCGACCTTGCCGATTGACGCAAGCCACACTGCCGCAGCTTCGCATACTTGCCGAAACAGCATAAAATCGGGATACACCCACATACCGCCAGGAGGCGCATGAGCGCTGCACCGTCACAACATGCCGACCTGAACCCGCCGCCCCCCGTCAAACGGGCGTACCTGCCGGACCTGGTTGCCGGCCTGTCGATTGCCGGGCTGCTGCTGCCCGAAGCGGTAGCTTATTCCAGCATTGCCAACCTGCCGCCGCAAGCCGGGGTGATCGCGCTGTTTGCCGGCCTGCTCTGCTACGGCTTGTTTGGCAGCAGCCGCTTTGCGATCGTCTCTGCCACCTCCTCCTCTGCAGCGGTGCTGGCGGCGGCCACGGCATCCATGGCAAACGGCGACAATGGCCTGAGAATAACGCTGGCAATCGGGCTGGTGATGCTCACCGGTTTGTTTTTTCTGCTGGCCGGATTGGCCCGCATGGGCAGCGCCACCGATTTCATCGCCACACCGGTATTGCGCGGCTTTGCTTTCGGCCTGGCGATTGTCATCATTCTCAAGCAATTTGCCGGCGTGGCCGGCGTCCATCCGGAACATAGCGACATGACCCGCTTCATCCCCGAAATGCTGGCACAGATCGCGCATTGGAACTGGATCAGCGTCGCCGCGATGGCGCTGGCGCTGGCTTTGCTGTATCTGTTTTCCTACCTGCGCCGGATACCGGGCGCACTACTGGTGATCGTGGTCGGCGTCGCCGCCGGCCAGTGGCTGCATCTGACTCAATATGGCGTCGACCTGGTGGGCAGCATCCAGCTGCAGCTGGCAACGCCGACGCTGCCCGTGCTGTCGCGCGCCGACTGGCTGCGCCTGGGCGAACTCGGTTTTGCCATGGGCATGATCTTGTACGCCGAATCGTATGGCTCGATCCGCAGCTTTGCCATCAAGCACGGCGACCCGGTAGCGCCCAACCGCGATTTGCTGGCGCTGGGCGCGTCCAATTTGCTGTCTGGACTATTTCACGGCATGCCAGTCGGCGCCGGTTATTCAGCCACCTCCGCCAATGAAGCCGCCGGCGCCACCTCGCGCCTGTCGGGCTGGGTGGCGGCGCTGGTGATGCTGGCGATCGTGCTGACGCTGTTGCCGGCCATCGCCCTGACACCGCAGCCGGTGCTGGCCGCGATCGTGATTCACGCCGTCGGCCACACCCTCAATCCGGCCATCTTCCGTCCCTATTTCCGGTGGCGCCGCGATCGCCTGGTAGTCATCGCCTCGGTGATTGCGGTACTGTTGCTGGGCGTGCTGGACGGCTTGCTGGCTTCGATTGCGGTCAGCCTGCTGATGATGCTGCGGCAGTTCTCGCAATCGACCATTTCAGTGCTGGGCCGGCTTGGACAAGGCCATGACTACGTCAACATCCAAACCCATCCGGAAGCAAAGCCGGTATCCGGCATCATGATCCTGCGCCCCAACGAGCCGCTGTTTTTTGCCAACGCCGAACGCATCCTGGGCCAGGCGCGCCAGAACATCATGGCGGCCGGTGCAGATGTAGCTGCGGCTGCGCCGGTACATACCGTGATTCTCAGCCTGGAAGAATCGCCGGACCTGGACAGTTCCAGCCTGGAAGGCTTGCATGATTTTTTCGATTTTGCCGACAGCCGCGGCTTGCGCCTGTTACTGGCGCGCCTCAAGGACCCGGTGTATGACTGCATGAAAAACGCGGTGGCGCCGGGCTTTCCGCCGGAGTCCCTGAGTGCGCTCAGCGTCGCGGAAGCGGTACATCTGGCGCTGGCAGGCCAAACGATCACAGACCAATCTATCTAAACCCGATTCGGAGAATAAGCATGCATGTATGTTGGAAAACATTGGCGGCCGCGCTATGCGCGGGATTGACGATCACTGCAGTCAATTCAGCAAATGCGGCGGAAAATACAGCTGAGATTGCCTTTTCTTCTCAGCGTGATTTCACCGAAATCAGCCTGGTGATCAGAGATACCTATAATGCAAATCCGGATTCGATCGCACTGGAAGTCACACTTAGCCAGGACGCCCAGCAGCGCATGACAGCGGCAAGCAGTGCGGCGCTGGAGCAGGATCTGACGCTGGTCATCGATGGCAAGGCGGTGAGTACGTCGCACGTCCAGAATGTCGTCGATACGCCTCAATTACGGATCACCATGTCGAAGCAGGCCACCATGGAGTTACTACCGGCTTTGCTCGGCGTGAATGCCGGAGCAAACCTGCAGAGCGCACCGGTTGCGGCAGATCCGCCGCCACCCGCGCCGGCGTCCGAGGATGATATGAATGGCGCGCCAGCCAAAGAAGACACATATCGCCGAAAGTAACTGCAAGTAACAACAAGTAAACGCAAATAGGTGCAAGTAAGTCCAAATAAGCAGCATTGCTCGTAATTTTGCGAGCAATTTGTGCGGCCGCAAACAGTATCCAAAAATTTCCGATACTATAGTCAATCCATTGGCGTCTTAAAAAGCTGTCAACCGGATGCAGGAAACTCAGCGAAATTTTACGGGTCTCAAGCGGCTGCGCGACGATAGTGTGAAATATCGCCGATACTGCGGCGCCTCTGTATTTCTGACTAACTTATTTGCGCTTGGTATTTGCGCTAACTCATTCACGTCGATCACTTATTCACGTCACTTATTTACATCACTTATGCAACGCTACACAACCCCAGCCATCGTGCTGCACTGGCTGGTCGCCATTCTCATCATCGCCGCCTTTGCCCTGGGCCTGACCATGGTTGATATCCCGGGCCTGACGCCAACCAAACTGAAATATTTTTCATGGCATAAGTGGCTGGGTGTGACCGTACTCGGTTTGGCCTGTCTGCGTTTGTTATGGCGCAAAACACAAGGTGCGCCGCCCTATCCGGACAGCATGCAACTCTGGCAGCAGCACGCCGCGCATGCCTTGCACATCCTCTTGTATGTGCTGATCTTTGCGGTGCCGATCTCCGGTTATTTTTATAGCCTGGCTGCTGGCGTGCCGGTCACCTATCTCGGTATATTTCCGCTGCCAGTGCTGATGGCGCCTAATCCGGATTTGAAACCGGTTTTAAAACTGGTCCATTACACACTCAATATGATTATGCTGGCCGCAGTCTCCCTGCATGTACTGGCGGCGCTCAAGCATCACTTCATCGATCGCGACGACGTGTTAAAACGCATGCTGCCTTAAGTACGCTCCCTTACCCCCCCTAATCAAAGGAATACCAATGACATCCACGCGTTTTCTGTTACGTACTACAGTTGTCGGTCTGGTCGCCCTCGGCGCCACCTGGTCGGCCATTGCAACTCCTCTGAAACCCGATCTGGCCAAGAGCAATGTCACCATCGTGTTCAAGCAAATGAACGTGCCGGTGGAAGCCAAGTTCAAGCAGTTCACCGCGCAAATCGATTTCGACAGCGCCCAGCCGCAGGCTTCGAAAGCCAGTGTCGACATCGCCATTCCGAGCTTCGACCTGGGCGACCCCGAATACAATAAAGAAGTGCTGAAGAAAGAATGGTTCAACGCCCAGCAATTTGCCAAGGCCAGCTTTGTCGCAAGTTCGATCAAAGCCAGCGCAGGCGCACCTGCAGGCAGTAAATACGACGTTAGCGGAAAACTGACCATCAAGGGCAAGACTACCGATGTAAGCTTCCCCTTGAGCGTCAAGAAAGAAGGCAGCGCCCAGGTCTTCGACGGCAGCTTGCCGATCAAACGCCTCACCTACAATATCGGTGAAGGCGAATGGAAGGACACCAGCATGGTGGCGGACGAAATCATCATCAAATTCCACCTTGTAGCGAACTGATTCAATACAACTGATTTAATACTTTTCTCTCACAAAAAGGGTAATCAACAATGAAACTGAAACTCATCATCGCCTCCTTGCTGGCAGCCAGCGCAGCCAGCGCCTTCGCTACCGCGGACACCTATACCATCGACCCGAATCATACCTACCCAAGCTTCACCGCGGATCACATGGGGATCTCCTTCTGGCGCGGGAAATTCGAAAAAACCACCGGCAGCGTGACGCTGGACCGTGCCGCCAAGACCGGTTCTATCGACATCCATATCGATCCAAGCTCCATCGACTTCGGCCATGCCAAGATGAACGAGCACGCATCCGGCCCGGATATGTTCGATGTAAAAAAATACCCTGACGTTACCTACAAAGGCAACTCGGTGAAATTCGACGGCGACAAGCCGGTGGCAATCGACGGCGAACTGACCTTGCACGGCGTCACCAAGCCGGTCAAGCTGACCATCAATTCGTTCAAATGCATCCTGCATCCGATGCTGAAACGTGAAGTCTGCGGCGCCGATGCAACTGCTGAATTCAATCGCAGCGACTTCGGCATCAACTACGGTTTGCCAAAATTTGCGCCAGAAGTAAAACTGGCGATCCAAGTCGAAGCAATCAAGAGTAACTAGTCCCGTTGTAGCCATTGGCTACATGCAAGAAGCCGGCCGATAGATTATCGGCCGGCTTTTTTTATGGCGGCTTGGTCAAAGGGGATAAGCAATTCATCGCCCTGTAATACAGGCCCGATAAAATCCTGGCTTCGCTTTCCACTTCGCGGAGCACGCCATGTCGTCCAGCAATAGCCCCACCTCCAAACGCCGCAACTTCTTATGCAAGGTCACTGCAGGCGCAGGCGTGCTTCTGACCGGCGCACCGCTGCATAGCGTCATCGCACAAACTGGCGCGCCAGCTTTGATTACTTCCGACAAGCTGCGGCCGCAACTGCCCAGCGGCGTGATGAGCGGCGATATTACACGTGACAAGGCGATTATCTGGAGCCGCGCCGACCGCCCCTCGCGCATGATGGTGGAATACGCCAGCAACGAGAATTTCCAGAATGCGCATGCGCTGCAGGGACCGCTGGCGCTATCCGGCAGCGACTTCTCGGCCAGGGTGGATTTGAGCGGCCTGCCCAGCGGCCAAACCGTTTTTTACCGCGTGCGCTTTCAGGATATTCAGAATCCATCGGTTTACAGCGAACCTCTGAGCGGCAGCTTGCTGATTCCAGGCGGCGCCGAGCGCGATATCACTTTCGCCTTTTCCGGCGACGAAGCTGGCCAGGGCTGGGGCATCAACGAAGCATGGGGCGGCTACCGGATCTATGAGACGATGCGCCGCTTCAAACCTGATTTTTTTATCCACTCCGGCGACCAGATATACGCCGACAATCCCATCGAAAAAGAAGTCAAGCTCGACGACGGCACGCTATGGCAAAACCTGGTGACGCCGGCCAAGTCAAAAGTGGCGGAAACGCTGGACGACTATCGCGGCAATTTCGCCTATAACCTGCTGGACATCAACAAGCGCCGCTTTGCGGCGGAAGTGCCGTTCCTGGTGCAGTGGGACGATCACGAGGTGCGCAACAACTGGTATCCGGGCCAGAAAATCGGCGCTGCCGAAAGCCGTTACCAGGAGCGCGACCTGTCGACCCTGGCGGCCAATGCAAAACGCGCCATGTTCGAATACAACCCGTACCGGATCGAACCCAGCGATCCCGAACGGGTCTACCGCATGTTCAACTACGGCCCGCTGCTGGAAGTGTTCATGCTCGACGAACGCAGCTATCGCGGCGCCAACTCGCCGAATCGCCAAAGCGCTCTGACGCAGAATGCAGCTTTTCTCGGCGCAGCACAATTGCGCTGGATCAAACAGGCCTTGCTGCGCTCACGTTCGACCTGGAAAGTGATCGCCAGCGACATGCCGATCTCGATCGTGGTGCCGGATCTCAATCCGGATGTGCCGCAAGGTACTTTCGAAGCCTGGGCCAACGGCGATAACGGCAAGCCGCTCGGGCGCGAACTGGAAGTGGCCGATCTGCTCAAGTTCATCAAGCAACACGACATCAAGAACGTGGTATGGGTCACCGCTGACGTGCACTACGCTTCAGCCACCTACTATGCGCCGGAGAAAGCCAGTTTCACCGACTTCAAGCCGTTCTGGGAATTCGTCGGCGGCCCGCTGCATGCCGGCACTTTCGGTCCGGGCGAAATCGACCGCACCTTTGGCCCCGACGTGCGCTACGTCAGCATCCCCAGCGACATGAAGCAAAATCGTCCGCCCAGCGAGTTGCTGCAATTCTTCGGCATCGGCAAAATCGACGCCAAGAGCAAGGTAATGACGGTCTCTCTGCACAATATCGATGGCAAGGATCTGTTCAAGGTCGACCTGCAGCCCGAAGTTTAATCCCCTCCCCTTTGACTGGCTATCAATAGGGTTTACCCGACTTGCTCCCAACCAAGTGAAGCGCTACCATACAGCTGATCTTGCCATCTCGGCAAACAACCAACCACAGCGCTCCGCCCATGTTCCGCCTGCCCCGCTCATTGCGCCAGCTTGCCGTCTGCCTGGCCATGTTTGCAGCATTGCTGCCAAGCGTGGTGCAGTTGCTGCCTGTCGCCCATGGGCAGCCGCTTGGCTTAGGCGAACTGTGCAGCGCTGCCGGCCACGTCAAGGCGCCTGACTCCGGCAACCCCGCAGCGCCGGATCAAGACCATCAAGGCCATTGCCTGCTGTGTTTCATCCATGCGGCAGATATCGGCCTGCCGCCCAGCTTGAGCCGCTGGCTGGCCCCTGCCAGCACAGGTGTCGACCTGCCGCCCGCCTCATTCACTCTGCATGCCAGCGTCATCTGGCTCAAGCCGCAATCGCGCGGCCCACCAGCCTTTTCTTGATTTTGTCTGCTAGCGCAAACTTCCATGCATGGAAGTTTTCCTTCACGCCTAACAACTTAAACAGGAAACACCATGGCCACGCCATCACGCCGCCGTATTCGGCCTGCAGTATTACCGCTTGCTGCGCTCGCTCTTATCGCGCTAACTCCTCATTCTGCCCTGGCTTGCGCCAGTTGCGGCTGCACCCTCAGCTCCGACTGGGACAACCTCGGCATCGGCAGTTCATCCGGGCTGAAGATGGATATTCGCTACGATTACCTGAACCAGAATCAGCTGCGTAGCGGCAGCAGCACGATTTCGCCTGTCGCCGCCAGCCGGATTTCGAATAACGGCAATCCGCAAGAAGTCGAAAAATACACCCGCAATAATTATCTGACGCTGGGCCTCGACTACAGTTTCAATCCAGACTGGGGCGTCAATCTGCAACTGCCTTACATTGTGCGCAGCCATAGCACGCTAGGGACTGCGTCAGACGGTATTACGCCGGGTGATGGCGGCGGCCAGTACGATTCAAAAACGTCCAATATCGGCGATGTCAAGGTCATCGGCCGTTACCAGGGCTTTACGCCGGAGCATGATTTCGGCATCTTGTTCGGCCTGAAACTGCCCACCGGCAGCCATACTCAAACCGGCACGTCGAGCGATCCTACTGCACCAGGCCCGGTGCCTATCGATCGCGGCCTGCAACCAGGCAGCGGTACCACCGACGCCATCCTCGGCGCCTACTACATGGGTACGCTCAACCAGAACTGGGATTACTTTGCCCAAGGGATAGTGCAGAAGGCGCTGAATTCGAGGGATCAATATCGTCCTGGCGACGGCGCCAATCTGAACCTGGGCCTGCGCTATATGGGCAACACCAGCTTTACGCCGCAAATCCAGCTCAACGTGCGGCGCGTGCTGCATGATGTCGGCGCCAATGCAGACACCATCAGTACCGGCGGCACCCTGGTCTATATCAGTCCGGGAGTGTCGGTGCCGATCAGCCAGCAGGTCTCGCTGTACGGTTTTGTGCAATTGCCGGTCTACCAAAAAGTCAACGGCGTGCAACTGGCCCCGCGCTACACGGCGACTTTGGGGGCGCGCTACTCGTTCTAGCATGCGTGCGGCGGCCGGCGCTCAGTCGCCGGCTCGCACTAATGCCGCGGACATCATTGCTCTCTTAATAATAAAATGACAGGTTTCGGGTAAGGACAATATTTCCTTTAATGCATCAAGCAAGGCCTCAACACGCCCTTGACCAGAGATATCCGGTAGAAATATCACAATTGTTTTCAATTCCATCGATAGTTATGTCAGCCATATTCAATCTGACCGCGTTGATTACCTACCTCGGTCATATTGCCAGGTGCGGCGCACAACAGATTGCTTGGTCGTGCTGCAGGTAGACACATCGATACACACCGCGTGCGCCAGCTCGACGGCCACAAGAGCATCACTTACTCCATGGAGAAAAAAATGAAAGCAATGTTTATTTCAGCAGCAGTCGCAGCAGCCTTACTGACTTCCGTCGCCAGCTATGCCCAGGCACCGGCCGCGGCGCCAGCCGGCAGCACCGGCCTGTGCAAGGACGGCAGCTACTCTTCCAACGCTACCAAGAAAGGCGCTTGCGCCGGTCATAAGGGCGTAAAAGAATGGTATGCAGCAGCCGCCGCTGCGCCAGCTGCTGCAGCCGCACCTGCTGCTCCGGCAGCGGTACCTGCTGCTCCCGCTAAAGCAGCCGCTCCGGCAACAACACCGGCCGCAACCCCAGCTGCAACCCCGGCAGCGCCAGCCAAACCGGCAGTTGCAGCAAGCGCTCCTGCAGCCGGTGGCGGCCCAGGCCAAGTCTGGGTTAACGCCAGCAGCAAGGTATACCACTGCCAAGGCAGCAAATACTATGGCAAAACCAAGGCCGGTTCTTATATGACGGAAGCAGCGGCCAAGGCCGCCGGCAATCACGCCGACCATGGCAAAGCATGTAGCTGATAGATGTAGCTGATAGCCGATGACAACAGGCCCAAGGTTTTTGCAGGGCCTGTTGTCGTTTCTGGCAAGCCGCCATGAACAGCCGGCAGCGACGCCGACAAAATCTTCATTCGGTTTATCTATCTTTTACAATTGGACGACTATTTTCAGTGTTGTTTACGCTACCCTTACCGCTACTCTTATCGGGTAGTTTGAAGATGGTCAACTTTAAAAAGGAAATCTCATGGGCTTTATCGCTTGGTTGATAGTTGGCGCGATTGCAGGATGGCTGGCAGGCGTTCTGGTCAAGGGCGGCGGCTTCGGTCTGTTGGTCGATATCATCGTTGGTATCGTCGGCGCGTTCATCGGCGGCTGGTTAGCGGGAATACTGGGCATCCACGTCGGCAGCGGCATTATTGCTTCGATTGTGACAGCCACCATAGGCGCCGTGATCTTGCTGTTCATTCTGCGGCTTATCAAACGCGCCTGACTTTCAGCAATTCCAGAGCTATTTAAAAAACCCGCGTAAATGCGGGTTTTTCTTTTCCAGACGTGGAAAACAGGACTGGCCGCTGGCAAAATTTATTTAAAGTCATAAGCCATTTGCGCCTTCAGCCATAGCTGTTGCGCACTACGGTCGCAACGGCCTCTATATAGCCGAGAAAAGATGGCGCCGGCAGCAATCCTTCACTCAGTATCCGGCGCTGGTCGAAAATATAATTCAGCTTGGAAAAGCGGCCATACAACATCAATGCCTTGTGCAGCATACGGGGATTGATAGCCTCCTGCGCTGCATACTGCGCACTGAAGGACTGCGCCATCTGCTTCAACGCCGTTTCCGTCACGCGCTCGTAAGGCCGCTCCTCCGAGCTGGCGCTCATCTGCTGAAATGCCTGCAACAAATCGTCTACCATGCTGCCGCCGCTCTGCCACGCCGAGATGTGATACACCGGAAAATCGAGACTCTCCTTCAACGTCAAGGCTCGACCGCAGCCGCGATCGCGCCACAGGCGGTTATGGACTAGGGCTGACCATCGTCAAGAAAATTGCCGATCGCCTGGATGGCACGGTCCATGTCGGCAACTCCGATCTGGGCGGCGCGAAGTTTGTATTGAATTTTCCTTTATAGAGCGCAGCGGCGCAGCGCCAGCTTTTTCGCAGCCCCCATCAGTTTTACTTAGTCGGCCCTTATATGGACGTCCATATAAGGGCCGACTAAATAGCCTGATCCAATCAAGCATTAACGCGACTATCGAAAAACACGGCAAGCTCTACGCTTATGCGCTGATCGACGGCGTCTTTGACGACGACTTAAGCCGCCAGCTTTGGCAACATAGCATGCAAACCTATGCCGGCGTGGTCGGCGTGCCGGTGATTTTCGGCAGCGGCGACGATGTTTTTGTAGCGGAGAACCAACCGCTGTTTCCGCAGACTACGCTGGTCAGCGTCAAAACCGCCGATGGCAATACAGCAGCGTGTCGCTGTCGCCGCAACGCGCGCTGACATTATTGAGCGAAGGCGCGAAAACCGTGCTCGCCAATCTGCATGCCGCCCGGCCATTTGTCTTGCAGCCGGCGATTACGTGCAGACTACCTATCCCTTGCATCCGTGGCCTGTCGCCACAGCATTTGCATGCGATCTGACAAGAAATCAACATAGCTTTGCAAAGAAACTAGATGCGCCGCCGAATGAGTTGACGTATTATCAATAACAATATTGGTATTTTGTCATCCAACTTGGAGTTGCCGCCACTATGTTTACTTCCCCACGAACACTGAGTGTAAAAAGCGTTGCCATCCCAGAAATAGTGGGACAGCCCGCGTTGGTACCCGTGAGCATCAAAGGCGCCGAATCCCTCAATAGCCTATACGCCTATACAGTCATCCTCAAAACGCCGGATGCCTTGGTCAATTTCGGTTCGGCCGTCGATGATGACTTGGACTCTTTTTTAGGCAAAGAACTGACCGTAGAAATCCAGCTGGAAGGTTCAGGGAGTTTTGTTGCAGGCATGCCGGGCGGCAGTGGCTTAGCCAACGCCGGTGCCGGTGTACGTGAAATCTCCGGCCTGATCAGCACTGCGACAAGATTGCGCCAGGTCGGACGGTACCCCAGTTTCCCCAGGCAGTATGTAAAGAGTGCCTGAAAGCAGCAGTAGCAGCGCGTACTGCCGCTGGTTCCCCCACTCTTTGATGATAAGACGTAAGGAGAAAAAAACTATGTATTTCGGCGTTGACCCACACCATCCCGAGTTAAACAGCCTGGTCCAGACGACCGTTAGCGCGACTATCGAGAAGCGCGGAAAACTGTACGTCTACGCATTGGTAGACGGTACGTTTGACGATGATGTCGGGCGTCAGCTTTGGGAATACAGCAAGCAAGCCGATACTGGCGTCGTCTCGCTGTATGACAACACGGTATTAAGCGGGTATGAAGAATGTGCGCCGTTTCTGATGAATCTGTCGCCAGAGAACCTGCCTAAATTACTCAAATTCAGCGACGGCAAACCGATGCTGAGCCTATTGCAAAGTCCGCTGCCAATCAGGGTGCTGCAACAGCATTTTGCGGCATTTCTACAGATACGGACCACTTCGGACGGCATGCGCATGGTGCTGCGGTTTGCCGACACCATGTGCAGCCAGAATGTCCTGAACATGTTCAATGAGGCTCAGCGCAGCGCGTTCTGTTCCGGCTTCACCGTATGGCATCTGATTAACCGCAAAGGCACGCTGACCACCATCGACGGCACTTGTCTGGATGCGACAACCTATGTACAGCCCGCCGTGGGCGAAGGTAATGCTATCGACATCACTGACAAGCAATACGTCGGATTAATCGATGCTGGCGAGGCGGATTACATTTTGTGCGCTCTTGCCAAGCAAGCCTACCGTCTTGTGGCAGAGCGCACGCCCTCGACCCTGTACAGCATGATCCGCGGATTATTGAAACAGTTGACCGAATACGGTATCAAGAAGGACAAGGAGCGGTACGCCTTGGTGGCGCAGGCCATCATGTTCCCTGAGCGGGATCAAGCATTGGCATTGTTGGAAGATGCGCAAAAGCACGGTGCTGAGATTGCATTGCAACGATCAGCCTCATCGCATTGATCGCTAAAAATATATTCATACGAAGGAAATTCATGTGCCTCAAACATCTACTGATACTCACCGCGACGTTGGAATCGACCAATCAAGGGCGAAGATAACTGGATAGAAAAACCCACGACGATCAGACGCTACGACGAAGCCGGAGATCAGTTCGTTCATTTTTTTGCAAACAATGAGGTAAGGATAGTGTCATCTGCACGCTATGATTCATCAAGCCCTCTGCATCCCATTATTAAAAGCGTCACCATCGCACCACCGGAGGAGGAGTAAATGAACACCCAAATTCTACCCGCGCCGCTGAGTATTTCAGATCAAATTAAACGAGAATTTATGTGCATAAAACATTCACTACTACTCGTCGCGACGCTGGCACTCAGCGCTTGTGCCACAACGACACCGAGCACAGCACAAACTCCCATTCAGAAACCGTCCATGGTTGTCGATATATCGCTGGTGCCGGTATCGATAGCTTGTTTTTCCCATCCTGGCGTGGGTTACATCCACGGTTTTTATGTGAAAGAGCCTTTTAGTGAGCGGATGGCGGGTGGCCTGAGTTGTGGTGGCATAGGCGCTTTTGGCTACATGCTTCCCTTGAAGTGGCAACCGGGTATGAAAGTCAAGGTGCGTTGGAAACCGAATGCACGTGATTGGATAGAAAAAACCACGACGATCAAGCGATATGAAAAAGCTGAAACTCTCTATGTTCATTTCTTTGCGAACGATGAAGTTCGCGTGTTGTCGTCTTTTCATGGCTCACAAAATCCAAACCATCCAATCCTTAATAGCGCCACCGTCGCCCCGCCGGAGGAAGAATAAATGAACGCCCAAATTCAATCCGCGCCGCTGAGTATTACCGGTCATGCCGAAAATGAAATGACGCCGAGCGTTGCCGACGTATGCCGTCGTATTTTGCAAGAAGATCGGCCGACCGTCCATGCGCCTCCTTGCCAGAAATACGTCAACTATTGATCGCTAAAAATACATTCACACGAAAGAAATTCATGCGGCTTAAACATCTACTGATACTCACCGCGACGCTGGCACTCAGCGCTTGTGCCGCAACGGCACCGAACACAGCGCAAGTCCCCGTTAAAAAGCCGTCCATGGTGGTCGATATAGCGCTGGTGCCGGTATCGATAGCTTGTTTTTCTCATCCTGGCGTGGGTTACATTCACGATTTTTATGTGAAAGAGCCTTTTAGTGAACGGATGGCTGGGGGACTAAGTTGTGGCGGCCTTGTCGCCGGCGGCTACATGCTTCCCTTGAAATGGCAACCCGGCATGAAAGTCAAAGTGCGGTGGAAGCCGAATGGGCGCGATTGGGTAGAAAAAACCACCACGATCAAACGCTACGACGAAGCCGGGGATATTTTCGTTCATTTTTTTGCAAACGATGAGGTACGAGTAGTCTCGTCTGCTCGTTATGGTTCACAAAGTCCAAGGCATCCAATTCTTAAAGATGTCACGATTGCCCCACCGGAGGAAGAGTAAATGAACGCCCAAATTCAATCCGCGCCGCTGAGTATTACCGGTCACGCCGAAGGCGAAATGACATTGAGTGTTACCGACCTATGCCGTCGTATTTTGCAAGAAGATCGACCGACAGTCCATGCGCCTCCTTGCCAGAAATACGTCAACCATTGATCGCTAAAAATATATTCATGCGAAGGAAATTCATGCGCCTCAAACATCTACTGATACTCACCGCGACGCTGGCACTCAGCGCTTGTGCGGCAACGGCACCGAACACGGCGCAAGCGCCAAATCAGAAGCCGTCCATGGTTGTCGATATACCGATGACGTTTGTTGATATCGGATGTGTTGGTCATCCAGGTGTGTCTTATATTTACGCGTTTTACGTCAAAGAACCCTTTAGTGAGCGGATGGCGGGCGGTCTGAGTTGTGGTGGCATAGGCGCTTTTGGCTACATGCTCCCTAGACAATGGCAACCCGGTATGAAAGTCAAGGTGCGTTGGAAACCGAATGCGCGTGATTGGATAGAAAAAACCACGACGATCAAGCGATATGAAAAGGCTGGAACGCTCACGGTGCATTTTTTTGCAAACGATGACGTGCGGGTTGTGTCATCGCCTATTTATGCTCCAGAAAGCCCCCAGCACCCTATTCCTAAAAGTGTCACCATCGCCCCGCCGGAGGAAGAGTAAATGAACGCCCAAATTCAATCCGCGCCGCTGAGTATTACCGGCCACGCCGAAGGCGAAATGACGCCGAGCGTTGCCGACGTATGTCGCCGTATTCTGAAAGAAGATCGACCGACTATTCATGCACCTCCTTGCCAGAAATACGTCAACATTGGCCTGTTCTTCGATGGCACCAATAACAACATGATTCGTGATATACCACAGAAATGTCACACCAATGTCGTCAAATTATTTAATGCGCATAAAGATGTCGATGGTCTAGGCGCTTTGCAAGCACCTGGACATTACCGGATTTATATTCCCGGCTTAGGTACGCGCTTCCCCGAGAACCGGGAGTGGCGTGAAAGTGCCGAAGGTAAAGCGTTTGGCAAAGGCGGCGAAGCGCGGATTTTATACGCACTACTTCAGATTTATAACGCGGTGCATCAAGCATTTAGTGAAGGGGTTAGGATGTTTGATAAAGACGCCATCACCGCAAAAATCCAGCAATACGCCAGAGACGTGGCAACCAATGACCCACTGCGCGATGCCAGCGATCCGCGTCCCGACCGCCGTAGCTGGTTTGCAGACCTCACCAAGGAATTAGACCCGCTATTGCGCAAGGCCCGTAAAGACAGGCCGAAACCGGATATTCCGAAGATTACGCTGAACGTGTTCGGCTTTTCACGCGGCGCGGTAGAAGCGCGGGCGTTCTGCTACTGGTTTTCCGATTTGTTGAAAAAGGACGGCACCTTCGCCGGCATGGATGCCGAGATCGCCTTTTTAGGCTTGTTTGAGAGCGTGGCGTCGATAGGCTTGGCGAATTCCGCATCGGAAACAACACCTTTGTTCTTTGCCGATGGTCATTTTAGCTGGGCCAAGGAAATACGCGAGGCGCTCCCGCCCTGTGTCAAAAAAACCGTGCATTACATCGCCGCCCATGAGCAGCGCCGCAATTTTCCGATTACCCGCGTCAAAGGCCGCGATGTCACGGAATACCTCTACCCTGGCGTGCATAGCGATGTCGGCGGCGGTTACAGCCCTGGCGATCATGGGCGCGGAGTACGCATGGGGATGATGGTGTCGCAAATCCCGTTATTGCATATGCACAGGGAGGCGAGCCGCGCCGGAGCGCCTTTGTTGTCCTATTCCGAGATGGCGTCGGACTTAAAAGAGGATTACGACATCGACAGCGATTTGAGCGCTGCCTGGAATAGGTATATGGCCGCCCTGGAATTCCCGACCGACGCGAACAAAGTTGTGACGGGGAATTATCAGGAAATGGTGCAGAAGCATATGGAACTGTATTGCGGTTTCCGCCGCAGGTGGCTCAATGAATTCACGGATTTGCCTTCGTATGATCGTGCCAGCGCACAAGACAAGGAAGACCTGAATAGCTACAACAATTTGTTGAAAGGCGATTTGGCGCTATTGCGCAAGCGAAAAGATTTTGCGGCACAAGGCAGCGGCGGTGATCGTCGTATTTATCTCG
>NZ_JAGQEG010000090.1 GCF_018305005.1 Collimonas silvisoli | reverse complement strand
TTCACGATTTTTTTGGGGGGGGATTCGGCGCACGCGGCCAAGGTGTATCCAATGAGTTGCATGAAGACGCCTAGATCCGTTGTGGATCGCGTTCATGGCTGGGAAATACTGTGGGACGGCAGCGTGCCGGTGAGGGCGCTTTAGACGGCCGCGTCGGCGCTATTTGTGCTGCAGATATTTTGTGGCGATGCCGGTTGATCCGGCATCGCACTGGTTCCAGCGTGGCCCAGTTCGGCTTAGCTTGATTTAGCGACCGCGTCCGCCCGAGCGACGTGGGGTAGCAGGACGTGCTTGTGCGCCGGTGCCGCCGCCATGGCCGCGCGATGGTCCCTGGCTTGGTTTGGAGCCGGGAGCTGCGCCTTGTGAACGTCCGCGTCCGCCGCCACCGCCGCCACGATTGCCGCCGCCACCGCTACGCAATTGTATCGGCTGAGCGCGCGCATTTGGATCCGGCTCAAAACCGGCAACCACTTCTTTCGGCAATTCGCGCTTGATCAGTTTCTCGATGTCTTTCAACATCTGATGTTCATCCACGCACACCAGCGATACCGCTTCGCCGGTGGCGCCGGCGCGGCCGGTGCGGCCGATCCGGTGGACGTAGTCTTCCGGCACATTAGGCAGGTCATAGTTGACCACATGCGGCAGTTGATCGATATCGATGCCGCGCGCTGCGATGTCAGTCGCTACCAGTACCTGCAGACTGCCGTCCTTGAACTCGGCCAGCGCGCGGGTGCGTGCCGACTGGCTCTTGTTGCCGTGGATTGCCATGCCGCTGATGCCGTCTTTTTCCAGCTGCTCGACCAGCTTGTTGGCGCCGTGCTTGGTGCGGGTAAACACCAGCACTTGCGACCATTGATGGGCCTTGATCAAGTGCGCCAGCAGCGGGTGCTTGCGGTCGCGGTCGACCGGGTGAATCTTTTGCTGGATCACTTCGACTGTGGAGTTGCGGCGCGCCACTTCGATCATGGCCGGCGAGTCCAGCAAATTGTCGGCGAGGATCTTGATCTCGTCGGAGAAGGTGGCCGAGAACAGCAGGTTCTGACGCTTCTTCGGCAGCACCGCGAGAATCTTCTTGATATCGCGGATAAAACCCATGTCCAGCATGCGGTCGGCTTCGTCCAGGATCAGGATTTCCACGTGATTCAGGTTGACGGTGCCTTGCTGCATATGGTCCAGCAGACGGCCTGGGGTGCACACCAGGATATCGACGCCATGCTTGAGCAGCTTGATTTGCGGATTGATGCCGACGCCACCGAAAATCACGGCCGAGGTCAGCTTCAGATACTTGCCGTACAGGCGCACGCTTTCTTCGACTTGCGCCGCCAGTTCGCGCGTCGGCGTCAACACCAGCGCGCGGATCGGGCGTTGGCTGCCGGTCGGGTTGGTGGCCGATGTCGACAAGCGATGCAGCACAGGCAAGGTGAAGCCGGCGGTCTTGCCGGTGCCGGTCTGGGCGCCGGCCAGCAAATCGCCGCCGGCCAGCACTGCAGGGATAGCCTGGGTCTGGATCGGGGTAGGGGTGGTGTATCCGTGTTCGGTTACGGCACGAACGATGGCTTCGGACAAGCCGAGTTCAGAAAAAGACATGACAACTCAATAGAAGAATATCGGCCTGTCGCCCATGATGAGGCGCCAGTCGCAGGCAAACGGATTAGAGGAGATTGGAGTCGTTTCGACTCCTTGGCAGCAGCATTTGACTGGAGAATGTGCTGTGTCGCCGCAGAGTATAACAACTGCGCGCTACAGGCAAGCAATTCCGCCGTCTTGCAGGCCGGCGCGCCATAAAATTACAGTTGGCGATCCGTCCGGGGAATGGGGCGGATCGCAATGTTGCGAATGTGTCCGGCAATCGTCGATTAGCCGGATTGTTTCATGGCGGCAGCGGCGCGCTCGCGTAGTTCTTCCACTGAATAGTCAGCGATATGCGTGGCTATGGTCCAGACGTGGCCGAACGGATCTTTCAGAGTGCCGGAGCGATCGCCATAAAACTGGTCTTGCAGTGGCCGCAGCTCCGTGCCGCCGGCAGCAATTGCCTGCGGGTAAAGCACGTTCACATTGTCTACGTAGAGCATGATGCTGACGCCGGCTCCTCCCAGCTTTTTCGGGCTGTGGATTTCCATCTCAGGGAATGCGTCGGCCAGCATGATGTGAGAATTGCCGATTTTAATTTCTGCGTGCCCGATTCGTTGATCCGGACCTTCCATGCGAAATATTTCTACCGCATTGAAGGCTTTTTTATAAAACGCGATGGCGTCGGCGGCGCCGTCGATAACGAGATAGGGAGTGACGGTAGAGTAACCGTCGGGAATTGGTTTGACTGCCATATTCTTCTCCTGCGAGTTGAGGGATAATGGTCGTTGGATTTATTCAATTGCGCTGTTGCGCATGCATTGTAGTCGCTCGACCGCGCAGTTGATATGACAAAAGCAGCAGCGTTTTGCATATTTCCCGGGCAGGGAGGGGGCTTCCTCGCGTCCCGGGAAATTCTGTATTTTATTTCTTGGCGAACGGCGACAGCAGGCCAACCATTTGTGCAAAAACCTTCGGGCTGCCGGCCAGTACGTCGCCCTTATATAAATAATCGGACTCGCCTGTGAAATCACCGACAATCCCGCCCGATTCGCTGATCAGCAGGGAGCCTGCAGCGATATCCCAGGGCTTCAAGCCTTTTTCAAAGAAGCCGTCAAGGCGGCCTGCGGCGACATATGCCAGATCGAGTGCGGCGGCGCCAGGGCGGCGCAGACCGGCGCAGCTTTGCGTCATGATGCGGAACATTTTCATGTATTCATCCATCGCCGGACCTTCGGTTTCGCGGAAGGGGAAACCGGTGCCGATCAGGGCGTCGGCGATCTTGTCGCGTCTGCCGACGCGAATCCGCTTGTCGTTCAGATAGGCGCCGGAGCCCTTGGTGGCGGTGAACAAATCGTTGCGGGTCGGGTCATAGACTACGGCCTGGGTGATCTGGCCGCGGTGTTGCAATGCGATCGATACGCAGTATTGCGGGAAACCGTGGATGAAATTGGTGGTGCCATCGAGCGGATCGATGATCCAGACGTTTTCATTGTCGTCGTGCAGGTTGGCGGAAGCGCCCGATTCCTCGGCCAGGATGCCGTGGTCGGGGTAGGCATTCTTCAATACATCAATGATCGCTGCTTCTGCGGCCTGGTCGACTTCGGTGACAAAATCGTTATGCTGTTTTTTTGTTACTTTCAGCAGATCGAGGTCGAAAGAGGCGCGCGAGATAACCTTGGCGCCGTTACGGGCGGCCTTGATGGCCGTATTGAGCATTGGATGCATGATCGGGTTCCGTTAAAATGGCGGCACTGTGCCAACCGGGAACAGAACCACCTATTTGATGAATAATAATGAACGATGCGGACGTCCCAGATGAATATTTTGATAAATAAGCAGCTTTTAGTCGAAGAAATCCGCAGAATGGCGCTATTTTAAATGAAGCCGGCAAAAACCAACACGTCTCTTTTCAATCGGCTGCGCTTTGTGCTGGTCGAAACCAGCAGCCCAGGCAACGTCGGCGCGGCTGCCCGCGCTATCAAAACCATGGGATTTTCTGAGCTGATCCTGGTGAATCCGCGTTTCCCCGATGTGTTGCAGCGTGACGAAGCTATTGCGTTTGCCAGCGGCGCGCAGGACATTCTGGCGGCGGCGCGGATTGTCGACAGCGTGGAACAGGCCTTGGACGGTTGCAACTTCGCTGCGGCTTTGAGTGCTCGTTTGCGTGAATTTTCACCGCCTTTGACCGCACCGCGTGCCTTGGCCGCTCAGCTTGCCGGCGATGCCAGCCTGAATGCGGCAGTGCTGTTCGGCAGCGAGCGTTATGGCTTGCCCAACGAGATTGTCGAAAAATGCAATGTGCTGTTGAATATTCCCGCCAATCCAGAGTATTCATCGCTGAATCTGGCGCAGGCGGTACAAGTGCTGGCTTATGAATGCAGGGTTGCTGCCAGTGGGGATTTGTCGCCGCCGCCTGGCAGCGAGATCGGTTTCCAGGGCAATGCCGCCAGCCTGGCCGATATTGAAGGCATGTTTGCGCATCTCGAAAAAGCCCTGGTAGAGATTGAGTTTCTCGATCCGGCCAGTCCCAAAAAGCTGATGCCACGCCTCAAACGCTTGTTTGCGCGCGCCCAGCTGGAAACTGAAGAGGTGAATATCCTGCGCGGAATTGCCAGTCAGATCTTGACCAAGCGGCGCCGCCTCGATCGTTCCTGAATTTTGACTGAATCTGGCTGAATTTGGCGCATCAGCTCCAACTGCGCAGCAGGCCGACCGCCAATCCTTCCAGCGCAAAATCCTCTTGTTGGGATGTCACGATGATAGGTTCAAAATCCGGGTTTTCCGGCAGCAGCTGAATCACGGAGCCGGATTTTTGATAACGCTTGACCGTGACATCGTCACCCAGGCGGGCTACCACTATCTGGCCGTTTCTGGCGCTGTCGGTTTTTTTGACCGCTAGCAAATCGCCCTCCAGGATGCCGGCGTCACGCATCGACATGCCGCGCACTTTCAGCAAATAATCCGGCTTGGCGCTGAACAGGGCGGGGTCGACGTTGTAGGTGGCCTGGATATGCTCTTGCGCCAGGATCGGCGATCCTGCGGCGACCCGCCCGACCAGCGGCAGGCTGAGTTGCATCAGGGCCGGGTGCGGCAGCGCCAGTTGCGTGCCCTGGCTGCGGACGCTGCTTTCGGTAAGGCGGATTCCGCGCGAAGTGCCGGGCGCGATCACGATGGCGCCTTTGCGCGCCAGCGCCTGCAAATGTTCTTCCGCCGCATTGGCGGAGCGAAAACCAAGCTCTGCCGCTATTTCAGCGCGTGTGGGCGGGAAGCCGGTATTTTCGATGGCGTCCTTGATCAGATCGAGGATTTGTTGTTGACGGGCGGTCAATTTGATCATGGCGTGGTGTCGGCGTAGAGGTGCAAGGAAAAGCAGCAAAGACTTCGCTGGTGCGTCTGGTCAGTGCTGTGCATAACAACAGTCTGTATTTTTGTACAGTATTTGTGCAAATGCAAGACAATTTGATGCAATTAGGCCACTCCTTAGCAGCTCCTTTGCACTTTCCTGCATCCGGGCTAGGCCTAAGCACCTGAAAGCGTTGAGTTTTGTCGCAATTGCTAGTATTATTGCTGGTTTTCCTCTTCCCACACTCGTCTTGACGCCGAGGTGGGCGATTTTTCAATCCGTCCAAAAGGAGCTTACATGCGTCATTATGAAATCGTATTTATCGTCCATCCAGATCAAAGCGAGCAAGTGCCTGCAATGATCGAGCGCTACAAAGGTATCGTCACCACTCGTGGCGGCACCGTACATCGCGTGGAAGACTGGGGCCGCCGCCAACTGGCATACCTGATCCAGAAACTGGCTAAAGCACATTACGTCTGCCTCAATATCGAGTGCGACAGCGAAACTCTGGCTGAAATCGAAACCGGCTTCAAGTTCAATGATGCAGTATTGCGTCATCTGACCGTTAAGCTGAAGAAGGCTGAAACTGGTCCTTCGCCAATGATGAAGGCTGTGCAGAAGGAAGATGCTGCCAAGAGCCATCGTACCGAAGCGCCGGCAGCCTAATTTTACTGGCCGTCTATCAGCATTCATTACGTAACCAACGAGTTCATCAGGAGTGGATCAACCCAATAACGTGTTTCAACTGGTTGCCGAAGTTGCCGAACGTGAAGTCATGCGTTACACGCCGGCTGGCATCCCGATCGTATCTGCGATGTTGCAGCACCGGTCGGAACCGATTGAAGCAGGCATCAAGCGTTTGATTGAATTCGAAATTGCCGCGCTAGCCGTCGGCGAGATTTCGGGAAGATTCAGCAAGGCGCCGTTGGGCGGGACGTTCTGGTTTACGGGATTCATGGCACGCAAGAGTCGCAATGGTAGAAGCCTGGTATTTCACATCACGGATTTCGCTGCAATAGATATTGCAGATTAATTATTTAGATACAGGAGCCAAAAATGGCATTCGGTAAAAAGTTCGATAAAAGCAAACTGAAAAACAAGCGTCAACAACAAAACCCGCTGTTCAAGCGCAAGAAATTCTGCCGTTTCACCGCTGCTCACGTAGCTAGCGTTGATTACAAAGATATCGACACGCTGAAGGATTTTGTTCAAGAAAACGGCAAGATCATGCCAGCACGTCTGACCGGCACCAAGGCAATCTATCAACGTCAAGTGGACACCGCGATCAAACGCGCGCGTTTCCTGGCGCTGCTGCCATACACCGATCTGCACAACGCTTAATTGACGACTTGGAATAGGAGAAAAATATGCAAGTCATTCTGTTGGAAAAAGTCGTTAATCTCGGCAATCTGGGTGAAGTTGTTCGCGTCAAGGACGGTTACGCACGTAATTTCCTGATTCCACAACGTATGGCACGTCGTGCTACAACTACTGCTATCGCTGAATTCGAAGCGAAACGTGCAGATCTGGAAAAAGCTGCTGCCGCCAAGCTGGCTGCCGCTCAAGTCCAGGGCGAGAAGCTGAACGGCCTGACCGTGCAGATCTCGCAAAAAGCGGGTGTTGACGGCCGTTTGTTCGGTTCCGTGACTAACTTCGATATCGCTGAAGCGCTGACCAAGCAAGGTTTCGCAGTTGAAAAATCGCAGGTTCGCTTGCCTATCGGCCCGCTGAAGACTACTGGCGAACACGCTGTCGCAGTTGCTCTGCACACCGACGTCGTAGTTGACATCGTTATCGCTGTGATCGGCGAGCACGTTTAATACGCTGCTGGCAAATAGTTGTTGTAGTAGTAAAAAGCCGGGTTTTCCCGGCTTTTTTTATATCCTTTTTTTGGGCGGCGGTGGCAAGACAGATATCAGAAGCAGGTATAATTCGCGCCATGAAAGCACCGTCCGATCCACAGTTAGACTCCCTCCGCGTACCACCCCATTCAATCGAAGCAGAGCAATCCGTTCTAGGCGGATTGCTGCTGGATAATGCGGCGTGGGACAAGATCGCCGACTTTGTGAACGCCGACGATTTCTATCGTTACGACCATCGCATCATTTTCCAGCACATGGTGAAGCTGATCAACGGCAGCAAACCAGCTGACGTGATCACTGTCTATGAGTCGCTGAGCGGCACCGGCAAGGCGGAAGAGGTCGGCGGCCTGAGCTACCTCAATGCGCTCGCTCAAAACACCCCATCCGCCGCCAATATCCGTCGCTATGCAGAGATCGTGCGCGACCGCGGCGTATTGCGCAAGCTGATTACCGTCGCCGATGAAATTTCCGGCCAGGCTTTCAGCCCGCAGGGTAAGGAAGTCAAGCAGATGCTGGACGAGGCTGAGTCCAAAATTTTCGCGATTGCCGAGGAAGGTGCGCGCGGCGCCCAGGGTTTCCAGGAAATCCAGCCTTTGCTGACGCAAGTGGTGGAGCGCATCGACGAGCTCTACAACCGCGACAACCAGAGCGACATCACCGGCGTATCGACCGGCTTCATCGATCTCGACAAGATGACTTCCGGTTTGCAAAAGGGCGACCTGGTCATCGTTGCCGGACGGCCGTCCATGGGTAAGACCGCATTCTCGGTGAATATCGGTGAAAACGTCGCGCTCGACAGCGGTTTGCCGGTGGCGATTTTTTCGATGGAAATGGGCGGCGCCCAGCTCGCCATGCGTATGCTGGGTTCGGTCGGCAAGCTCGATCAGCACCGCTTGCGTACCGGCCGCCTGAACGATGAAGACTGGCCGCGCCTGACCCATGCGATCCAGAAGATGAATGATGCCCAGCTGTTCATCGACGAAACCCCAGCCCTGAGTTCGATCGAATTGCGCGCACGCGCACGCCGCCTGTCGCGCCAGTGCGGCACGCTGGGCTTGATCATCATCGATTACTTGCAGCTGATGTCGGCCAACAATGCGGGTGAAAACCGGGCTACCGAAATTTCTGAAATCTCGCGTAACTTGAAGGGCTTGGCGAAAGAGCTGCAATGCCCGGTGATCGCACTGTCGCAGTTGAATCGTTCGCTGGAACAACGCCCCAATAAACGCCCCGTAATGTCCGACTTGCGCGAATCCGGCGCTATCGAACAGGATGCTGACGTCATCCTGTTTATTTATCGCGACGAGGTGTATAACCCCGATTCGCAAGAAAAGGGCACCGCCGAGATCATCATCGGCAAGCAGCGTAACGGTCCGATCGGCAGTGTGCGGCTGAGTTTCCTCGGCCAGTACACCAAATTCGACAATTACGTTGGTAATTTGGATGCGCCATACGGCGGCGATTGATTTCCGTTGCAATCACGCAAAATCTGCAAAAGCTATTTAGCAACGTTCGCGCGAGCCTGATATATTTCAGTTCCGTGACATTTGTTTGCTTTAAATCAAGATAGCCGGTAAATAAATAGATTCAGCTTAACCCTCAGAAGAGAGAATAAACATGTTTGGACGATTGATGCCCACCGAGGGCAAATTCTTTGAGCTCTTTAACCAGCACGCAGAACTATGCGTCAAGGGCGCCAAGGAAATGGTGGCGTTGATGACTAATTTCGACGATCTGGAAATTCGCGTGCATGCGATCGAAGGCATAGAGAAGCAGGCCGATCAGATCACCCACCATGCGATCGACATGCTGCACAAGACGTTTATTACACCTATCGATCGCGACGACATCCATCAGCTGATCACGCGCATGGATGACATTCTGGATTTGCTGGAAGATGCGGCACAGACCATTTCCCTGTACGACATCAAGGCGATTACACCGGAAGCCAAACGCCTGGCCGAGCTGTGCCTGGGCTGCGCGGAGAAGGTCAAGGCAGCGGTGGGCCTGCTGCACAACATGGATAACTCGCGTGAAATCCTGGCCATCTGCGTCGAGATCGACCGCCTGGAGTCGGATGCCGACCATGTGATGCGCGCCGCCATGTCGAAACTGTTCCGCGATGAGCCGGACGTGCGCACCCTGATCAAGCTGAAAGCCATTTACGAGCTGCTGGAAACGGTCACCGACCGTTGTGAAGATGTGGCCAATATCATCGAAGGCATCATCGTCGAGAATGCCTGATGCAGAGTAGGGCGGTGGCGGCCGGTGGTCGCTGTCGCATCGATGCAATCTTAAAAAAAACGACTCTGGCTACTCATGCACACTCTTCAAATCAGTATTTACGTTCTCGCCTTCCTTATTGCACTAGCGCTGGTATTCGACTTCATGAACGGCTTTCATGACGCTGCCAACGCTATTGCTACCGTGGTTTCCACCGGTGTCCTGAAGCCGCAACAGGCAGTTGCCATGGCGGCGCTGTTCAACTTCATCGCGATTGCGGTATTCCAGCTGCACGTTGCCGCCACGGTCGGCAAGGGCACCATCGATCCCAACGTGGTCGATCATTACGTCGTCTTCGGCGCCTTGGTGGGCGCTATCTGCTGGAATATCCTGACCTGGTACTACGGCATCCCGTCTTCCTCCTCGCACGCCTTGATCGGCGGCTTGGTCGGCGCTGCGGTGGCCAAGGCCGGCACCGGCTCGCTGATCTCGGCGGGTTTGATCAAGACCATTGCGTTTATCGTCTTGTCGCCGCTGCTGGGTTTCGTCTTCGGTTCCATCATGATGGTGCTGGTGTCGTGGATTTTCGTGCGTTCGACGCCGCGCAAGGTCGACAAATGGTTCCGTCGCTTGCAGCTGTTGTCGGCGTCGATGTATAGCCTGGGCCACGGCGGCAACGATGCGCAAAAGACTATCGGCATCATCTGGATGCTGTTGATTGCTACCGGCTTCTCGCAACAGACCGATGCGCTGCCGCCGTGGTGGGTGATTATTTCCTGCTATAGCGCGATCAGCCTGGGTACCTTGTTCGGCGGCTGGCGCATCGTCAAGACCATGGGCCAGAAAATCACCAAATTGAAACCGGTAGGTGGTTTTTGCGCCGAAACCGGCGGCGCAATCACCTTGTTCCTGGCTACCATGCTCGGTGTTCCAGTCTCGACCACCCACACCATCACCGGCGCCATCGTCGGCGTCGGCGCGGCACGCCGGATCTCTGCAGTGCGTTGGGGAGTGGCGGGGAATATCGTCTGGGCCTGGGTGTTGACGATTCCGGCGTCGGCTTTCATGGCAGCGATTGCCTGGTGGATCGGTAAGCACATCTTGTAAACAGGTTTGCAAGAAAGCCAGAAGGGCGATGCAGCGTGATTGCGCATCGCCCTTTTTTTCAACATTGCCTGAAGACTATCTCGCGCTTTAGTGAGCACCGCCAGCGTCAACCGGCACGCTGGAACGTTGCGGCTTGGTCAGCCATACCAGTGCAATCAGTATCATGAACAATACCGCCGACATCCAGAATATGTCGGTGGCGCCCTGGGTCGCGGCTTTTACCGTAATCAGGCGCTCGATAGTGGCCCAGGCGGCCGGCTCCGGCATGCCTTGGGCGGTGAGATTATTTACCGCATCGGTAAATGCCGGGCTATGCGGGCCGCTGAATTCGGTCAGCTGCGAATGATGCAAGGATGTGCGCCGGTCCCACAATGTGCTGGTGATCGAAGTGCCCATGCCGCCGAACATGATCCGCACGAAGTTGGACAGGCCGGCCGCCGACGGGATCTTTTCCGGCGGCTGGCCTGACAGGATGATCGAGGTCAGCGGAATGAAGAACATGGCCATCGCTGCACCCTGGATCACGGTAGGAATCATCAGGGTGAAAGTGTCGACGTTTTCGGTGAATTGCGAACGCATGTAAAACACCACGGCAAAGACCAGGAACGCGGTGCTGGCAACCCAGCGCGCATCGATCTTGGGCAGGATCTTGCCGATGAACGGCGACAGGATGATGGCAAAGATCCCGACCGGCGCCATCACTTCACCGGCCAGCGTTGCAGTATAGCCAAGCGTGGTTTGCAGCCACAGGGGCAGGATCACCAGGCCGCCGAACATCAGGCCGTAGCCGACCGAGATCGCGATCACGCCGCCGCTGAAGTTGCGGCTTTTGAACAGGGTCAGGTCAACTACCGGGTGATCGTCGCCGAGCTCCCAGATGACGAAGTAAATAAAGGCGACCAGCGCCACCGCACCCAATATCACAATGGTCGAGGAATTGAACCAGTCGAGTTCCTTGCCCTTGTCCAGCATGATCTGCAGCGAGCCGACCCAGATCACCAGCAAGCCAAGGCCGACTTTATCGATCGGCAGCTTATATACCGCCGACTCGCGCTTGTGATAGATCGACCAAGTGGCCCAGGCAGCAAACACGCCAACCGGGATATTGATATAGAAAATCCAGGGCCAGGTGTAATTGTCCGAGATCCAGCCGCCCAGCAGCGGCCCCATGACCGGCGCCACCAGTGTGGTCATGCCCCAGAACGCGAGGGCCATGCCGCTCTTGGCTGGGGTATAGCTGGATAGCAGCAAGGACTGCGACAGAGGAATCATCGGCCCTGCGACCGCGCCTTGCAGCACCCGCGCCGCAATCAGCACTTCCATGCTGGGAGCCAGGCCGCACAGTATCGACGACAGCACGAACAGGATGATCGATGTGACAAACAGGCGGACCTGGCCGAAGCGCTGGGTCAGCCAGCCGGTGAGCGGCACCGAGATTGCATTGGCGACGGCAAACGAAGTGATGACCCAGGTGCCTTGTTGCGGCGACACGCCCAGATCGCCGGAGATGGCAGGGATCGAGACGTTGGCAATCGAAGAATCGAGCACGTTCATGAACACGGCTAGCGACAACGCGACCGTGCCCATGACTAGCTTGCCGCCAGTCAGCGGCGGCAGTGGTTGCGATGGCGGCCGCGCCGGCATCGCTGGTTGTGGGGAACTCATGAAGGCATTCCGGTAAGGGTTCGCATAGCGGACGCCGCCACCGTCACGACGGCGGCGTCCGGCAGGGCAGGCTGCCGCAGCTTAATGTGCAGCAGCTGCATTGTCATTGGCGGCGATGATGCTGGCGATACGCTGATCGGCTTCCTGGCCGCTCTTATCGAAAACGTCGGTGGTGTAGGCTGGCGCAGTACGCGCAGTGCCTGCGGTCAGCGAAGTGCCTTCGGTTTGGGCGATGTCGACACTGACGTCCATCGACACGCCGATGCGCAGCGGATGGCTTTCCAGATCCTTAGGATCGAGCGAAATCCGCACTGGAATCCGCTGCACGATCTTGATCCAGTTACCGCTGGCGTTTTGCGCCGGCAGCAGCGCGAAAGCGGAGCCGGTGCCGGCCGCCAGGCCAACCACCTTGCCGTGGTATTCGATCTTGGAACCGTACAGATCGGATTTCAAGGTAACCGGCTGGCCGATGCGCATATTGTTGATCTGCACTTCCTTGAAGTTGGCGTCAACCCACAGTGCATTCAGCGGCACGATCGACAGCAGCGGAGTACCGGCGGCGACGCGCTGGCCGACCTGCACCGAACGCTTGGCGACATAGCCGGTGGTTGGCGCCAGCAAGGTGGTGCGCGCCAGATTGATATAGGCATTGCGCACCTGGGCAGCGGCATTTTGCACGGTTGGATGCTGTTCGACCGTGGTACGGTCGGTCAATACCCGGTTCGACGCCAGTTGTTCGCGGGCGGCTTGCAACGCCGCTTTCGCACCTTGCTCAGCTACTTTAGCGTGATCCAGTTCTTCCTTGGATACGGCCCCGGTGCTGATCAATTGCTGGCGGCGCACCAGGTCGGAACTGGCGCGTTCCAGTTCAGAGCTGCGGGCAGCGACGTTGGACACCAGGGTGCCGTTGTTGACGAACAGCGTGCGGACCTGGCGCACGGTTTGCGCCAGCTGGGCTTCCGCCTGCTCCAGCGCTACCTTGGCGTCGGCCTTGTCCAGTTCCACCAGCGGTTTGCCGGCTTGCACCAGTTCGGTATCGTCGGTATTGATCGCCAATACCGTGCCGCCCACCTGTGGCGTCAGTTGCACCACGTTGCCGCCGACATACGCGTCGTCGGTGCCTTCGTAATGGCGGGCATAGATGAACCACCAGATGCCATAGGCGATCAGGACAATGATAAGGGCGATAGTGACGCCGATCAGCAAGCTGCGGCGTTTGCCGTTGCCATTGGCGGCGACTGCTGCCGGAGCAGCGGCTGCTGCAGCGGCGGATGGATCTTGTGGAGTTTGATTTGGTGTGGTCATGATGCGGGTTTCGCAATAAGTGAACGGTTTATTTAGAGAATCAATGATCAGTTTGCGGCGCTTGCTTGCGGACCGGCAGTATTTGCGCTTGCCTCGGCCGGGTTGAGCCCCTCGGCCGCGGCATCGAAACCACCGCCCAGCGACTTGATCAGGTTGACCCGCAGATCGGCTCTGCGAGCGCGCACGTCGAGTTCAAGTTTACGTTGCGCCAGCCAGGAAATCTGGGTGCTCACCACTTGCAGCATGTTGCCGGTGCCGACCTGTTGCCGTTGCTCAGCCAGTTTCATGCCGCGCTCGGCAGCGTCGACCGCAGCCTGTTGATTCTTGTCTTGGGTTTCCGCCGCATGCAGCGATTGCACGCTATCCGCCACTTCATGAAAGGCGTCGTTGAGCGCCTGGTTGTAGGTTGCCACCGCGCCGTCATAGGCCGCAACCTGGCCTTTGAGTTGAGCGCGCAGGGCGCCGCCCTCAAAGATAGGCAGATGGATGGCCGGCCCGGCGCCGACTACCCGGCTGCTGCTGGTCAGGAATTTCGAAAAGCCAAGGCTGGAAAAGCCGATCATCGCCGACAAATTGACGTTCGGATAGAACTCGGTCTTGGCGACCTTGATATCGCTTTGCGCAGCTTCGACTTGCCAACGCGCCGCGACCACGTCCGGACGGCGTCCCAGCAAGCCAAGCGGCAACTGGTCCGGCAGCGCTATGGCGCTTTCGGCTGGCAGCGCAGGCTGGGCAATGCTCAAACCGCGATCCGGACCTTTACCCATCAGCGCGGCGATTTGATTGCGGGTCAGCGCAATCGCTTCCTGCCATTGCGCTTGTTCGGCGCGCAGGGCGGCCACTTGCTGCCGGCTTTGCTGGTTGTCGCTTTGGGTATCGAGGCCGGCAGCGAAGCGTTGCCGCGTCAGTTGGTCCAGCTTATCGCGCAGCGCCAGCTGCTGATTAGTCAGATCCAGCTGCGCATATTGACGTCCCAGTTGCAACCAGGCTTTCGAGATGGCGGCGGTCAAAGCCAGGCGCGCCGCATAGTGTTCGGCTTCTGCAGCTTTGCTTTGCGAGATGGCAGAGCTTAGCTGGGCGCTGTGCTTGCCCCAGAAATCCAGGTCGTAAGTAAAATTCAGTGCGGTTTCATAATCCGTCACATACATGCCGCCGAACGGCGGCGGGTAGATGCTGTTCTCGGTGAAGCGCTGGCGGGTGGCCGACAGGCTGGCGCCGACTTGCGGTTTGCTGGTCGCTCCAGCCGCTTCCACCATGGCACGCGCCGCTGCTATGCGGGCGGCGGCGGCTTGCAGATTGGGATTGCCGGCCAGCGCTTCATCGACCAGCTGTTGTAGCTGGCTGCCGCCCATGCCGCTTACCCAGGAACTGCTTGGCCAGCTGCCGCCTTGTCCCTGCAGGGACGATGCCGATGCGTAGTCGTCCGGATTGTTGGAACGGGCAGTACTGTGGATTCCGCTGAAGTTGGCGCAGGCCGCCAGCAATAGTACGGCGGCGCCGATGGCAAGGCGCTGGGTGCCGAGTTGCGGCAGGCGGCGTCGGGCTGGGGAAGAATGTGGGTTCATGTCGGTGTTGATTTGACGGATTGGTTTAGCGGCCACGGATAGAATGATTACAGGAACGACTACTGGGGATAGCTGCTTGTTTAAAGGTAATATTGAGTAAATAAATCTTGCATAGTCAATGTGTTTTCTCGGGCGGCGAATTACTTGCCAGTAAGCGCCTGAGCATCGATTTCAGGAAACCGATTTCTTCCGCGCTGAACTCGGAGAAATGTTTGTTCAGTACGCTGCAAAACGCTTGCGGCACCAGCTTCGACAATTCCACGCCATCCGCCGTCAAGTGCAATTTCATCAAACGCCTGTCCTGCGCGCATGGTTCACGCTTGATCAGATTGCGTGCCACCAGCCGGTCGACCATGCGCTTGGTAGACGCAGCATCGGTATAGGTCTCGCGTGCCAGATCGGCCGCCGTGGAATATTTTCCTGTAGACAACATCAGGATGATAGCGCCTTGCGCATGGGTAATCCCGTATGGCATCAGCGATTCGTCGGAGCTTTTGACCAGCATGGCGCGCGAACGCGCCAGCAAGTAGCCGATGCTTTCTTCAATCTGGTAAGTATCCAGAGTGAATAATGGGGGCGGGTTGCTCACGATTTTCTCAGCTTATTTTTTCAACTTTATTGCGTAAATATTCATTGCCTAGGCAAGAATATACTGCAAAATAAAATTTGTTGCTGGCGACACTCTAGAAGTGTTGTTCAGATCTTGGCGATGGTTTTTTCATCCGGGCCACAGACACCATTCGCTGCATAGGCGGGTAATTGCAGCAATACGGTCAGGCCGCGCTGCTGCTCGCCGGCGCTCAAGGTCACTGCGCCTTGCGTCGCAATCACGATTTCCTTGACGATGGCAAGACCGAGACCGGTGCCGTCTTGTCCTGGCGCCGCATTGCGGAAAAAGCGTTCGAACACGCGGTCGCGCACTTCGGCCGGAATCCCCGGGCCGTTGTCGCTGACGCTGATCTCGATTTGTTCGTTATTGGCGGCGATGGCTACCGTCACTTTGCCGTTCACGGGGGTATAGCGGATGGCGTTGTCGACCAGGTTCATCATCATGGCGGTGAACAAAGCCTCGTTTCCCATCACCCATGCGTGCTGTATTTTTGTCTCAAGTCCGAGATCGATATTCTTGCGCTGCGCCAGATCGACAATCTCTTCCAGCACCGCGGCCGAGACCGCCAGCAAGTCCACCGGCTGCCTGAGAAAAGCGGTGGTGTTGGATGCTTCAGCCTGCGATAACAGCAGCAATTTGTTGGTCAGCTCGGTCATGTTGCGGCTGCTTTCCTGCATCGCTTGCAGCACCTGTAGGGCTTCGGCGCGCCTGCTTTCATCGCTCAGGCGGCGCGCAAACTGGATTTGCGAATCGAGCAAGGTCAAGGGCGTGCGCAACTGATGGGCGGCGTCGGCGATAAAGCGTTTTTGCGCCGACACCTGCGTATTCAGGCGCTGAATGGTTTGGTTGATGGCTTCAACGATAGGCCGCAGTTCCAGTTGCAGCTGGCCCGCCTTGATCGGCGACAACGAGGTTGTGTCGCGCGTCGCCAGCTGGTCTTTCAGATGCATCAGCGGCCGCAGTTCCATGCTCAGGCCAATTACCACCAGGGCCACCGCCAACAGCAACATGGCGATCTGACGGTGCAAGGAAGGGCGCCACAGATCGGCCAGCATCTGGTCGCGAGCGTGTCTGGTCTGGCCGACCAGGATGGCGATCTTGTGCAATTGGCCGGCGTTGTACAGCGTGCGAACCTGGCTCACCACGCGCAGCATCTGGCCATGGTAATCGATGGTGCTGAATGCCGGCGCGCTCAGCGGGAAGCGCAGCGCCTGCGGAAAATCGGGGCGGCCGGCCAGCAAACTGTCGTGATCGGTAATCACCTGGTAATACACCTGGTCCTGCTCCGGCGAGACTAGCAATTCCAGCGCCGCCGGCGGCACGCTGGCGTGCGGTACGCCGTCCAGCCACTGGATCTCGCCGGCGATCACCTGGGCCGACGCCAGCAGCGCATGATCCTGAATCAGATCTGCAGTCTGGCGCGCGCTGCGATATGACAGCATGGCGCTGATGGCGACAAATACTGTCAGCGGGATCAGCAACCACAACAACAGGCGCAGGCGCAGGCTGATGATCAATTGACGTCTTTCTGCTTGAGTAAATAACCAAGTCCGCGCAAGGTCATGATGGCTGCCTGGGAGTGCTCCAGCTTCTTGCGCAGGCGGTGGATATAGATTTCAATCGCGTCGGCGCTGGGTTCGTCATCGAGCCCGAATACGCCATCCATCAAGGCGCTCTTGGAGACGGTTTTGCCTTGTTTCAGCATCAGGATTTCGAGTACGTCATGTTCGCGCCCGGGCAGCGCCAGCAACTGGCCGGCGATCGAGAATTGCCGGGTGTTGCTGTCATAGCGCAGATCGGCGCAATGCATTTCCGCTGCCTTGTCAGGTGTCTGACGGCGGATCAGGGCCTTGATCCGGGCTACCAGTTCGCGCACTTCGAAGGGCTTGACCAGATAGTCGTCGGCGCCGGCGCCGAGGCAATCGACTTTTTCGTCTATCGAACCGCTGGCGGTGAGAATCATCACCGGCACATTGTTATGGCGCTCGCGCAGCCGCCGCAAGACGCTCTTGCCGTTCATTTTCGGCAGTTGCAAGTCGAGCAAGACGACATCGTAGTTTTCGCTTTGCAGCAAACGATCGGCGGCTTCGCCGTCGGTGGCGACGTCGAGGGTGAACTTATCCTCTTTCAGGATCTTGCTCAGCCATAGTGCAAGCGGAGGATTATCTTCAATCAGGAGTAATTTCATGGATGCGGTATGGTTTTGGACGCTGCATGGTTATGTTGCACTGCAAGCTAAATAACACGAATTTGGAAAGCTGGTTGAAAGTTTATGCATCCTAGAATACGCTCAAGACTGGAACATTGGCATCCCAACCTGCGGATCCGGTCATTATCCCAAAAAAACAAATGGAGACAACACAATGCATACCCTCATCCGCGGTTCCCTGCTTTCTGCTGCACTGTTGAGCGCCGGCGTACTTGGCGCTAACCAGGCCATAGCAGCCGACTCAGGAAAAATCACCATCATGGTCGGCGGCATTACCAAGATGATCTATCTGCCGGCCAAGTTGACTGAGCAACTCGGTTACTTCAAGGAAGAGGGACTCGATGTCGAACTGCAATCGCAACCGGCTGGCGTGGATGCGGAAAATGAATTGCTGGCCGGCGCAGTGCAAGCCGTAGTCGGTTTTTACGACCATTCCATCGATTTGCAAAGCAAGGGCAAGGAAGTTACGGCGATTACGGTTTTCGGCCAGGTGCCGGGCGAAGTGGAAGTAGTATCGACCAAGGCTGCCGCCACCATCAAGAGCATGGCTGACGTCAAGGGCAAAACACTGGGTGTAACAGGTCTCGGCTCATCGACCAATTTCCTGACGCAGTATCTGGCGGCCAAGAACGGCATCACTTCCAATCAATATTCGGTATTGCCGGTGGGCGCCGATAACACCTTCATCGTAGCCATCAAGCAAGGACGCATCGACGCCGGCATGACGACTGAACCGACCGTGTCGCAGTTGCTGAAAACCGGCGAGGCTTCGGTGCTGGTCGATATGCGTACTGTCGAGGGTACGGTCAAGGCGCTGGGCGGCTTGTATCCGGCATCCAGCCTGTATGTTCAGCGTCCATGGCTGAACACGCATAAAGCGGAAGCTACCAAGCTGGCGCGTGCCTTCGTCAAGACGCTCAAATTCATCAACACCCATAGCGCTGCTGAAATCGCCGACAAGATGCCGAAGGATTATTACGGCAATGACAAGCCTATGTATGTACAGGCCTTGCAAAACTCCCTGCCGATGTTTTCATCTGACGGAAAAATGCCCCCCGGCGGCCCAGAAACCGTGCTGCAGGTTTTGTCCGGCTTCAATCCGAACGTCAAGGGCAAGCATATCGATCTTGCTAAAACCTATACCAACGAGTTTGTCAGTCAAGCCAAGTAAGACTGACGCTTAAGACTGACGCTTATTATCAAATGTGCAGAACGGAAGCGCGCCGCGCTTTCCGGTGGGTAGACTCGTCTCAAGCAAGCACTTCTGCACGACTCCGGTCTGTACAGCAAAGGAAATCAAAATGACTCAAGCAACATACGCCTCGCCTGCGGCATCCTCGCCGGCGCCTCAGGTTTTGCGGGACACGCCCGCCATCGAGCTGCGCAATGTTTCGTGCCGCTTCATTTCTCCCGACGGCAAAGCCACCGTGGCTTTGCGCGATTTCACCATGAGCGTGGCGCGTGGCGAGTTTGTTGCGGTAGTGGGGCCAACCGGCTGCGGCAAATCGACCACGCTGAGCATGATCACCGGCCTGCTCAAGCCGACCGTGGGCGAGGTACGCATCATGGGCGAGCCGGTCAACGGCATCGATCCGCGCATCGGCTTTGTATTCCAGAACGATGCGGTATTCCCTTGGCGCAGCGTGCTCCACAACGTGGCGGCCGGACCGCTGTTTCGCGGCAAGCCGAAAGACGCAGCCTATGCCTTGGCTGAAGAATGGATACGCCGGGTCGGCCTCGACAAGTTCAGCAATCATTATCCGCATCAATTGTCCGGCGGCATGCGCAAGCGGGTTGCTCTGGCGCAGACGTTTATCAATAGCCCCGAGATTTTGCTGATGGATGAACCGTTCAGCGCGCTCGACATGCAGACCCGCGTCCTGATGCAAGACGAGCTGCTGCAATTGTGGTCGTCGCAAGCCGGTTCGGTGGTATTCGTCACGCACGATCTGGAAGAGGCGATTGCGCTGGCCGACAAGGTCTACGTGCTGACCGCGCGTCCGGCAACTTTGAAGAGCGTGTATGAGATCGACCTGCCGCGGCCGCGGGTGATGTCGGAAGTGCGTTATGAACAGCGCTTCGTCGATATCTCGCGCCAGATCTGGGCCGACCTGCGCGAAGAAGTACACATTAGCTAATCTTTGGCTTTATCTATTTACATACCATCGCAGCTGCCGTCACGGCATCAGCGGGAGGAAAAAGGCAATATATGACTCAAGTACATGCAATCGACAAACTCAGCGCTGCCAGCCTGGCCACTGTCGAACAAGAGGCGCAACGAAAAATCAAGCAACGCTACTGGCTGGTGATTTCCTTGCGCGTCGCCATCCTGATTTTCACTCTGGGCGGCTGGGAACTGGCAGCCAGGCTGCAATGGATAGACCCGTTCTTCTTTTCGCAACCGTCGCTGATCGTGGTGCAGATCTATGACTGGATCATGGAAGGCACTTCGCAAGGGCCGTTATGGACCCAGGTGCTGGTGACCCTGGAAGAAACCGTGCTGGGCTTCCTGATCGGCTCGGTGGCTGGCGTCATCTGCGGTATTTTGCTGGGCCGTAATAAATTGCTGTCCGATGTCTTCAGCATTTATATCCAGGTTGCCAATTCGATTCCACGGGTGGTGCTGGGTTCGATTTTCGTGATCGCGCTGGGCCTGGGCATGGCGTCCAAAGTGGCGCTGGCAGTGGTAATGGTGTTCTTCGTGGTGTTCGGCAATGCTTTCCAAGGGGTGCGCGAAGCGGACCGTTACATGATTGCCAACGCCCAGATCCTTGGCGCATCGCCGCGGCAGGTCACCATGTCGGTAGTGATTCCTTCCGCGCTGAGCTGGATTCTGGCAAGTCTGCATGTCAGCTTCGGTTTCGCCCTGGTGGGTGCGGTGGTGGGCGAGTTCCTCGGCTCCAAGCAAGGCATCGGCTTGCTGATCTCGACTGCCCAAGGCGCTTTCAACGCCAGCGGCGTGTTTGCTGCGATGATCGTGCTGGCGGTGGTGGCTCTGGCCGCGGATTATTTACTGACTACCTTGGAAAAACGTTTGTTGAAATGGCGTCCTGCGGCATTCTAGTTGTTAACTGAATCATTAGGGTCTTAAGGTTGCGGCGCATTGAAAAATGCGCCGTTTTTTTATTTTCGGCCGGTTTATATTCTTCCTGTCGACAGCCATCTCGCCCAATCGCTACTGCCGTTCTTTAGCGCCGTGGCGGCCGCCTTGTGATGGTCGTAGCTGATATTCAGGTGGCTGACATTCCAGCCGTCAGCGACTTTTTCACAAATCGCATAGCGGGCATGCGGACTGCCGTTTTCGATGGCGTGGAAGTAGGGCTGGTCATCGTCATAGGCTTGCAAGCCGACACTGCCCGGGTTGACTACCAGGCGTTGGCCGGATATCGCGTGGGCTCGCGGCTTATGCGTATGGCCGCAGATAATCAGGCTATGCGTGACGCCCGCGGCATGGACTTCAATCTCAGCAGGCGCGGCCATGCGGCAGCCATGCTGATCGACTTGTTCCAGGAAATAATGCAAGTCGCTGGCAGGCGTGCCGTGGCACATGAAAACCTCGTCGGAGATGGCCAGGGTGCCAGGCAATCCTTTGAGCCAGTCGCGCTGGGTCTGGCTTGTGTGCTCAAACGCAAACTGATCGGCGGGCTGTCCGGTTTTATGTTCGCAGGCCAGCAGCTGGCGCTCGTGGTTGCCGCGAATGGTTGGCAATTGCAGCGGCATCAATAAATCTGCGGTGGCAGCCGGCTCCAGCGGGCCGGACAAGATATCGCCGGCATTGACGATCAAATCCACGCCTTGTTTTTTGATGTCCGCCAGAACGGCTTGCAGCGCCCAGATATTGGCGTGAATGTCGGAAAGAATGGCGAGTTTCATAGTCTGCTTTGCTTCACGGAAGATGAGGGAATATCACATCATCAAATAAAAACGGGTGTTATTCAATGAAAATTGAATAACACCCGTTCAGCCATCCGGATAGCGCATCGCTGCGCCGTCCCGCTTGCTTTTACGCGATCTTACAGCACATCGCTGGCATGATCTGCCAGACGCGAACGTTCGCCGCGCGCCAGCGTCACATGGCCGCTGTGCGACCAGCCCTTGAAACGATCGACTACATACGTCAGGCCGCTTGAGCCCTCGGTCAGGTAAGGCGTATCGATCTGGGCGATATTGCCGAGGCAGATGATCTTGGTGCCAGGGCCGGCACGGGTGACCAGCGTTTTGATTTGCTTCGGCGTCAGGTTTTGCGCTTCGTCGATGATCAGGAACTTGTTGACGAAAGTACGGCCGCGCATGAAGTTGAGCGACTTGATCTTGATGCGTGAACGAATCAGATCCTGGGTGGCGGCGCGGCCCCATTCGCCGGCGTCGGAATCGGATTTGTTAAGCACTTCCAGATTGTCGTCGAAGGCGCCCATCCACGGCCCCATTTTCTCTTCTTCGGTACCCGGCAGGAAACCGATGTCTTCACCGACGGGCACCGTGACGCGGGTCACGATGATTTCGTTGTAGGTTTTGGTTTCCAGCACCTGGGCCAGTCCTGCCGCCAGCGCCAGCAAGGTTTTGCCGGTACCGGCCTGACCCAGCAAGGTGACGAAATCGCAGTCCGGATTCATCAGCAGATTCAGCGCAAAATTCTGTTCGCGATTACGCGCGGTAATGCCCCACACGCTGTTCTTGGCGTGGCCGTAATCGCGCAATGTCTGCAGCACTGCCGTCTTGCCGTTGATCTGGGTGACTTCTCCGTAGAACGCAGGCTCGCCGTTTTTCGGTTCAATGAAAACGAACTGATTGACCAGCAAGGACGGTACCAGCGGTCCGCTCAGGCGATAAAAGGTATAGCCGGTGCCATGCTTGTTTTCTTGCCAGGATTCGATGCCCTTGCCGTGCTTGATCCAGAAATCGTCCGGCAGTTGCTGAATGCCCGAATACAGGAGATCGGTGTCTTCCAGCACATGGTCGTTGAAGTAGTCTTCCGCCGGCAGACCCATGGCCCGCGCCTTGATGCGCATGTTGATGTCTTTCGACACCAGCACCACCGCACGGCCCGGGGTCTCGGCTTCCAGTCCGCGCACCACGCCGAGAATCTGGTTGTCGGCTTTACCTACCGGCAAACCTTCAGGCAGATCGGCATTTTGCAATTTGGTCTGGAAGAACAGGCGTCCCTTGGCGTCCTTGTTGCCGAGCTTCGACAACGGGATGCCATGGTCGATCTGATCGTCGACTACATCGCCCACCAGCGCATCCAGCGAACGCGATACCTGGCGTGCGTTACGCGCGACTTCCGACATGCCTTTCTTGTGGTTGTCCAGTTCCTCCAGCGTCACCATCGGCAGATAGATGTCGTGTTCTTCAAAGCGGAACAGAGAGGTTGGATCGTGCATCAGCACATTGGTGTCGAGGACGAACAATTTGGCCACGCCGGATTTGTCGGCGGCGCGGCTGATGCCCGACTTCGGACGGAGATGGCCTTCAGGCGGCTTTGTGGGTTTGTCGGCAACGGCACGCGAATTTTCCGCCGGGGCCTTGTCGGTTTTACGGTTTTCTGTCGTTTTGTTGCGTGCTTGTGGTGCAACTTGCTTGTTACGGGTAATCGGTTCAACAATGGCGATACGTGGTTTGACGGCTTTGCCGGCTTCCGCTTTT